>JAHEBG010000098.1 GCA_024642445.1 Gammaproteobacteria bacterium
CTGAAGTAACCAATCCGGCCGACCGTCGCCAAATTGTCGGACGTTGGCAAGCGGCAGACAGCGCGCAGGTTTCCAAAGCCTTGGATATCGGGCACGCCGCATTTCACAGCTGGGATATGACCCCGGCTGCAGCACGCGCCAAGATTCTGGAGCACGCGGCCGATATGCTGGAACAACGCATGCCGGAAATTCTTGCATTGTGCATCCGCGAAGCGGGCAAGTCGGTGTCTGCCTCGGTCTCGGAAGTGCGTGAAGCGGTCGACTTCGCCCGTTACTATGCGGTACAGGGGCGCAAGCTGTTTGGTGCGCCCGAGCAGTTGCCCGGGCCTACCGGTGAATCCAACGAACTGCAACTGCACGGACGCGGCGTATTCGTCTGCATCAGTCCGTGGAATTTTCCGCTGGCCATCTTTCTTGGTCAGATTACAGCGGCTTTGGCGGCCGGCAATACCGTGATTGCCAAGCCGGCCGAACAGACCACCCTCACGGCGTATCTGGCGGTAAAAATCCTGCATGAAGCCGGCATTCCCGAAAACGTGCTGCAGTTCCTGCCCGGCGACGGATTAACCGTGGGTGCGGCACTGACGCGCGATCCGCGCGTAACCGGCGTAGTGTTCACCGGCTCTACTGAAACCGCTTGGGCCATCAACCGCGCTCTGGCTGCACGCAATGCGCCGCTGGCCACGTTGATTGCCGAGACCGGTGGACAGAACGCCCTGATTGCCGACTCTTCGGCCTTGCCGGAACAGCTGGTCAACGATGCCGTGATGGCCGCGTTCGATTCGGCCGGCCAACGTTGCTCGGCGGCCCGCATTCTATTCGTGCAGCGCGACATTGCCGACCGCGTGATTGAACTGCTGGCAGGAAAAATGGACGAACTGACGGTGGGTGATCCCGGCTTACTGTCCACCGATATCGGACCGGTCATCGATGAAGATGCCAAAGCCGGCCTTTTGGCTCACATCGAGCGCATGAAAACCGAAGCCAAGTTGATCAAAGCCGTTGCCTTGAATGAAGACTGCGAACACGGCAGTTTCGTGGCGCCGCATGCCTTCGAACTGCAATCGCTGGCGCAACTGCAACGCGAGGTGTTCGGTCCGGTTCTGCATGTGATCCGTTACGATGCCGACAAACTGGATGACATTCTGGCGCAGATCAATGCCACCGGCTACGGCCTTACCCTGGGCATCCATTCGCGCATTGATGAAACCGTGTCAAAAATCGCGCGTAGCGTGCATGTGGGCAATTGCTATGTGAACCGCAACCAGATTGGCGCCGTGGTTGGCGTACAACCGTTCGGCGGTGAAGGCCTGAGCGGCACCGGCCCGAAAGCCGGCGGCCCGCACTACCTGCTGAAATTCGCCTCGGAACGCACGCTCACCATCAACACTACCGCAGCCGGCGGCAATGCCAGCCTGTTGACGTTGGCGGAATGAACGGCGAACGCCCGGTAGCTGCATTTGCCTGGCTGCTATTGGCATCGCTGTGCTTCATGGCAATAGCCAGCGGTGGCGCCTTCATTGAAACCACGCTTCCAGGCGGCCTGCCCTTGGGCAATGCCATTGTCGCTGTTGGCCTTTGTGCGTTGGCGCTGGCATCGGTTATGCTCAGCCCGAACAGTGGCTGGCAACGGCGCGTCTGTTCGGGTGTGTTTATTCTCAGCGTGCTATGGTTGCCGGTATCGCTGCTGTTGGCACGGAATCTGCTGTTGAACTTCGGCGGCCGCAACGGCGATATCTGGATTGTTTTCACGCTTGCCGTGCTGGCCTTGGCTTTGGGCTGTTGGCTATGGGCACTAACGGTCTGGATGTACCGGCTGAAAGCGCGCGGCAATTAGTACGCTGCCAGCTGCCCACACTGAACAAAAGGGGTGAAGCATGTCTGGATTGAAACAACACTATGCGGCAGAGGGTATTGAACAGCGTTTGCTGTCCGCCATACGCGCCGCCGGCCTTGACCCCGAACATCCCATAGCGCCGGAAGCACTGGGCGCACTCGACCACTTCCATACCGGCGGTCTGCGAGCCTCTCTTGAGCTGATGACTCTCGCTGGAATTGGTGCCGATGAACGCGTTCTCGATGTTGGTGCTGGGCTGGGCGGTTGCGCACGCCTGATAGCAGACAAAACAGGCAGCCAAGTCGATTGTATTGAAATGTCTTCGGATTATTGCGCCGGCGCAGAGTTTTTGAACAAGCTGACGGGGCTTAGTGCAAGTATCAACGTATACGAGGCCAGTGCTCTGGATATGCCTTTCGCAGAAAACAGTTTTGATGTGGTTTGGATGCAGAACGTTGGGATGAACATCCAGGACAAGCAAAGCCTGTATTCGGAGATCTTCCGCGTGCTGAAACCCTGTGGACGGTTTGCTTTTCAGGAAATGGCGGCAGGCGAAACCGAGACCCGGTATTTCCCGCTGCCCTGGGCCAGCGATGCATCGGACAGCTTTCTTGCGCCCGCCGATGAAATGATTTCAGGCCTGACTGGCTGTGGGTTCAACAAAGTTCTGTTTGAAGACACCAGTGATGAGCATATGGCAAGAACCGCTGCCGCTGTCGATAGCGGGCCAACGCCGTTGAGCTTAAGCGTTTATGTCGACGATCTTTCCATCAAAGCCGGCAATGCCAAGCGCAGCCTATCCGAGAATCAAATACGGCTGGTTCGTGGAATATTCCAAAAGCCAGACTAATCAGATTTCACCGTTACGGATGAGCCTGCATCTGCGGAATTAGGGGGCGATCAAATCGGCCAGGCGGAATCGGTGCGGATCGCGGAATACCAATGCGTGCAACGGCGATGCGTTCCTGTCGAATGGCTGCCATTCGCCTTCTTTTTGTGCAAGACGATCGGCCATGGCCCAAAGCACGGCGGCATTGGCGCCCATGCCCATATGTGTTGCACTCACTTCGATATTCTCGGCCAAGTGATGATCGGGCGCCAGGCTCATGCGCCAATTCACCACGCCATCGGTTTTGCTCATGATCGAGGTGGTAGGCACACTGGGCTTGCCCGCAACCAAATCCATTAGCCGCGGATCGTCGTGCCGGAATCCGCTGACCATTTCAAACACGCGCCAGGCATTGGTGCCTTTCGGGTGCCCGGTGTGCGGCGAGCCCAGAGTAATTACCGAGCGGATACGTTCCGGCATGCGCAAAGCCAATGCATTGGCCATGGCGCCACCCAGTGACCAACCGACGATGCTGATTTTCTGACTGTGTTCATCCTGCATCTGCCGGACTTTATCGACCAAGCCTTTGATGACATGATCGCGCGGCCCGAAATTCAGACCTTGCTCCCATTTATACGGCACGTAGCCCAAACGCGACAGCGTGCGGCGGATGGGAAAGGTGCTGCGATCACCGGCGACTAACCCAGGCAGCACCAATACCGGATGGCCGTCGCCGCGCGGGGCTTTTTTCAGCAGCGGCCAGGCCGCCAGAAACGAGCCCCACTCAAATGCGGCACGGCTCTCTAAAGCCATACACAGCCAAGAGGGCGATTTCAGTACTTGGTGGGTCTGCGGTCGCAAGCGTAGGGATTTCATTCGGGCAGGCGCTCGGTAAGTTCATTAAGGGCCCGCAACAGTGCCTGGGCCAGTTGCTCGGGTTTACGCACGATATCGGCGCAGGCGGTGATTCCGAATTCCAGCGAACCGGCATAACTTTGCACGGTAATATTCAAAGCCAATCCATGGGTAACGATTGATACTGGATAGTAATGCCTGAGCTTGGCGCCGGCAAGGTATAGCGGAATGGGTGGCCCGGGAACATTGGAAATGGCGACATTGGCAAGAGCCGGAAGTTTTTCGGCCAATCGTCCATTGGCCCAGATGCGCGAAAGCCCTGAGGCCCAGATCGGGGCCGCCAGCCCCGGAAAATCGGTGGGGATCATGTTCTTGAAAGTGGCTATGCGTTGTTTAATCTGAGCGGTTGATGCACGCAGACTCTGAAGGCGTAAAACCGGATCGACCACATCGGTGGCCAGCGCGCACTGCACCATGGACACCTGGTTGTTCGAATCGGTATTGCCGCTTTCCCGAAGTGAAACCGGCATTGCCGCAATCAGGCTGCGCTTGGGCAATTGCCTGGAAGCTGACAGCATTTCGCGCAGGGCGCCGCTGCACATCGCCATCACTACATCGTTCAAGCTGACATTGAATCCATTGGCAACGCGCTTAACGCTTTGCAAGGGTACCGATACCGATGCGAAGCTGCGTGCCAGACCGATTTGTTGATTGAAGGCCATGCGCGGCGCCACCAGAATGCTGTCGCGCAGACTCTTTATTTTTGACGGCGATGCCATGCCGCCTGCCAATTTCAATGTGCCCGGCAGCGCTCGCAGCAATTGTGCGAATTGATTGACCGTTGAGCGTAAGGCCGTTTTGCTGATATCGCGTGTGCGCAGACGGTTGGCAACCGTATCTGTATTTTTGATTTTGCGCTGCCGCTTTGAAACCGCGCCCGCTTCGATATCAAGCAACACTTTAGCCAGGGCAACGCCGCCCTGTCCGTCAAGCAAGGCGTGGTGGATCTTCGAATACAAAGCTATTACACCGGGCTCGACATTCTCAATCACCACGAACTGCCACAGGGGCATGGACCGATCGAGCATTGCTGCATGCAGTTTACCGGTGAGCAAGTGCAATTTATGCATGCCGCCGGCGCCCGGCAACGTACGCTTCAGCACGTGCTTTTTCAGATTAACGTCGTCAACCTCGATCCACATCGGATGTGCCAGATCGAGCGGTGCTTCTTTCAGCACGCGACGCAAGGCCGGCGCTTGCGGCAAACGTTCGGAAAGAAGATCGATCAAGCGTGATCGATAATCATAGGCTGTTCGCTTTGCCGACTTGGGCAACTCGATAAGCATGACACTGCCCACATGCATCGGTGTGCCGGCATTTTCAAGATACAGGAAGCCGGCATCCAGACCACTTAAACTGCGCAGGCGTTTTGACATAGGGTTCTTGAGTCTGCGGTCAGGGTCTGGGTTTCATTAAATGCCATGACCTTGCGTGTGTCAAACCAATGCACTATCGAATAGCTTGTTGCAAGCTACGATTAGACCTAAGATGCTTGCCAAGGATATCGCTCTAGGCAACCTTCGGAAATTCGTATGCCAGAAAATTCTCAGATCATCAGCCTTGCAGGTATCGCCTACCGGCAAAAGCCAAAAGGCCCCATGCATGAAATCGACAGCGTAGAGATTACCTGCGCGCAAGGCGTGGTGCCGGATACCCGTGGCAAGCCAGGACGACGGCAAGTGACGCTGCTCAGCCTGCAGTCTTGGCAGGAGGCCTGTGCTGAGCTTGATGCCACGCTGCCATGGACCTACCGCCGTGCTAATTTGCTGATCGACGGCTTGCGTTTTTCCGAAGCGGATGTAGGGCGGACCTTGCGTATTGGCGAGGCCGAGCTTGTGGTGATGCTGGAAACCGACCCCTGCCC
>JAHEBG010000099.1 GCA_024642445.1 Gammaproteobacteria bacterium
GTTTGCCATTACTGCGGTACTGGGCTTAGTGGCCAGCAAGCTGGGGCTTACGCTTCCCGACACCGTGCAGCCGGTGGCCTGGGCCTTGGTGTTGGGCGCGCTGGTGATGTTCTGGGCCGAACGCAATACCGGGCTGAATGATCCGCAAAAAGACATTACCTGGACCGTAGCCATTGCCGTGGGCCTGGCGCAGGTAGTGGCTGCGGTATTTCCGGGCACCTCGCGTTCGGCCGCCACCATTTTCGCCGCCATGTTGTTTGGCACCCGCAACCGCGGCGCCGCCACCGAGTTTGCGTTTCTGGTGGGTATTCCCACCATGTATGCCGCCAGTGGCTATGCCTTCCTGAAGCAATGGGACAGCGGACTGCAGGAAGACTGGAGCGCATTTGCCGTGGGTTTTGCGGCCTCTACCGTCACCGCCTTTGTGGCGGTGAAATGGCTACTGAAATACATCCAGACCCACCGCTTTACCGGCTTTGCCTGGTATCGGATTGCGCTGGGTTTGGCCTTGCTGGCGTTTCTGCCCGCCGGCAATTAATCCTGCGGGTAACCTAAGCGCACCGCCACTGGCGTAAGGATCTCAAAGGCATCGGCCATGGCGTCTTTGTAGTGGCGCCAATGCCCGGCCGGAAACTGGTTGGGCATACCGCCCAGCGCCATCACCGGCGTTGCCAGTTGTTCGGCTGAAGGCCGCTCAGGCAAGGCCAAGGCCTGCTGCAGTTGATCGGCAACAGTTTCGGCATCGCTGTCTACCGCTTCAAGATGCACAATATGCACGGCATCCGGATTGGCCGCCTTCGAATCGGCCACAGCCTGGTGCACCACTGAAAGCCACTTGGCGGCTTGCTTCAATTTTGGGTGGAACACGAACGACTGTGCGCTGCCAAACACCATCCAGTTCAACAGGGCATCGCGCGGATCGATGACCACGGCCGTGAGTTGCGTGCCGTGCAGTGCCGCCGAAGTGTAGGCGTCCCAATGCGGCAGCCAATCCACGCAGGTTTCCGGCTGAAGGCCCAAGGCGGCAATACCCATGCGCCAAGACAGCGCCGAACCGGCGTGTTCTTCACCGGGAGCAAAACGATCGGCACCAAAGCCGTCTTCGCGGGCGGCACTGGCTTGATTACGATCGGCCAATAGGCGTTCGCCCAAAATCGGAGCCAGCACATTCAGCACGCGCTCGATGCGCACACCGGGCGGCGCCCACAGCAGGTGGCCACGTGCGTCGGATTCGGGCACCTGCTCGGCAGGGTATGGGGTAGGCAGGGTTTTCCCGGGCAACACAAATTGCGCCATTTTCAAAAACGCCTGGGCAGCTTCGGCATAACTGCCCAAGCGGTCTTCGGTAATGCCCATCCAACCCAGCACCATGCGCTGCGCTTCCGGCGATTGTGCGCGCTCGGCCAGGCCGCCCAGGCGTTGCTTGGCGGCAGCAGGGTTGTCACGCAGTTCCTGACGCAATTTCACAAAATGCGCCAAAGGCACTGCTTCCGAAAGTGCCAACGCCGCATCGGCCTGCTCGGCTGCCAGCACAAACCGGCCCTGGCCTTCCGCCATCACCGCATAGGCCTCGCGCGCTTTGGCACTGTTCGGTTGTTGCGCCATCCAACGCTCAATGAACGGCTGGACGTTGGGGTTGACGCTGGATTCAAAGCCGAAACGCATTTGCCACAGGGCATCGTTGTCGGTATCGGCAGCCAATGCCTCTTCCAGCAAGGTCAAGGCTTTGTCGGGCGTGCCGTTTTGAATATGCAAGGTGCAGGCCAAAGTGAGCGCATTCAAATGGCCGGGGTGTTGCTGCATGACCTGTTGCACATCGTCCAGGGCTTCGGCCAACGCATTACGTGCCTGCCGCAACTGGGCACGCAGCAACAAGGACGAGCCGTCGTTCGGCTGCGCTGCCAACAGGGCATCCACGCTGGCTTCGGCTTCGGCATATTTTTCTTGGGTAAGCTGCGACTGGGTTAATGCGCGCAATAGCGCGGGCTTGCCCGGGGAGAGATCGTTGGCACGATTCAAGGCCTGCTCGGCAAAGGCCGGCATCTGTTTTTGCAAGTACAGCATGCCCAGACTGCTCAGGGCCATGGCGTTGTCGGGCTCTTGCTCGGTAGCGCGGGTATAGGCGGCCAAGGCGGCATCCAAATCGCCTTCAAACTGCGCCAGTGCGCCGCGCGCCAACAAGGTCAGTGTGGCGTCGGCATCCACGCGCTCAGCCAAGCGCAACAGGCGTTTGGCTTCGGCTGGGTTCTTCTGGCCCAGGGCGATGTGGATCAAACCGACATAGGCTTCCAACTGATTCGGATTCAACGCCAAGGCATCCATCAGCCCGGATTGTGCTGCGCTGGGGTCTTTGTCGTCGAGTTGCATGACCGAACGCAACATGGCGTACTCGCCGTTTTCCGGCGCAATGGCAATGGCGCGGTCTATGGCGGCCAAAGCCTCGTCTTTGCGACGCAGACTTTGCAAGGCCAGCGCCTGCCAGTAGTGCGATTCAGCCGCATCCGGCGAAGTTTCCAGCAGGGCATTGGCCAACTCGAGCGCGGCTTGGGCGTTGCCGCTGCGCAGCGCGGTAGCAATGGGTTCGGACATGGGGATAGCCTCTACAACACAGTCAAACGCTTATTGTACCGCGTTCAAGACCTCGATTACGGCGTTTTTCAGCCAACGCTCGGCAAAGCCATGGCCACGCCAATCCTCGATGAAGCCACAATGGCCGCCGGTTTCGGCGATTTCCATGTGTGTTGAAGCCGGCAACTGCAAGCTGCGCAGGCTGTGAATGGGAATGACCGGATCATCGGCAGCCGCCAACAGGCGCACAGGAATTGCGGCGTCGGCCAGACGCTGACCGGACACGGCATAGCCGTTGAAATACTGCTCTTCGTCCTGCCACTCGGTGTGAGCATTGACCAACCATTGGGTCAGCCCACGCATGTTGCGCTTCAGGATGTCGTCGGATATGGCGTGGATTTCAGGAAACAGCTGGCGCTTGCGCTTCAGCGAACCCCGCCATTTGCGCATGAAATACCAGTGGTACAGCGGCGGCCCCTGTTCCAGCTGACGCATCACTTGTGACGGATCCACCGGCGGACAGATGGCAAACGCCGCCAATAATGGCAAGCTCTGCTGGCGGGCGGCCAAGGCCAGACGCAAACTGAAATTGCCGCCCAAGGAGTACCCCGCCACCATTACCTGCGCCGGCTGGAATTGCTGTACCACCGCCTTCACGGCATCAGCCACTTCTTGAAAGCGGCAGGAATGGAACAAGCCTTCGTTCAAATGATGGGTATCGCCGTGGTCGCGGAAATTCAGGGCGAATACGTCAATACCGGCGGCCAACAATTCGGCAGTGCTGTGCAAGATGTAGCTGGATTGTGCACTGCCCTCCCAACCGTGCAACAGCACCACCATGGCACGCGCCCCGGGGCTTGCCGAGGCATAGTGCACACCGGCCAGGCGGGTGCCGTCCGGCAGATCCAGAATATGCGGCCTGCCCTGCGCACCCAAGGCTTGCAAGCGCCGCAGCCCGGCACGGCGCCGCCATGGGCTGGAGCTGAGAATGGATTGCAGATGCGGATTTTTCAACAGGCCCGAAGCCCGATATGCCGAAACGCCCTGTTGCATCAGGACACAGCCATCACGTCAACAATGCGCTGCCGGCACAGATCGGCCATTTTACGGCGGCCATCGTCGCTGGCGGCCACCGGCTCAAGGAAGTGCACTTCGCACACCCGAGACGGCTCACCCAGCACCCGCACCAGATTGCCGAAAAAATGTTCGCGCGGTGCGAACGCCATTTGGGTTTGGGCGCTGCCCTTTTCCCCGTATTTGATAGCCACTGGCTGGGCCGGGCAATTGGCCAATACCGCCGGCTGGAAAATGCGGGCATGGAACACGCCAATGCGCTCACCGGACAGGGTGCGCCCTTCAGGAAACACCCCTACCGCCAAGCCGCTTTGCAAGCGGTTCAACATCTGATGCATGACCCCATGCAAGGAGGCGTTATCGCCACGATGATGGTAAATGGTGCCGGCATGGCTGACCACGGTGCCGATCAACGGCCAACGTTCGATTTCGGCCTTAGCCACAAAGCCCATCCAACGCTGGCTGTGCAATACGCTGATATCCAACCAGCTGACGTGGTTAGCCACGAACAACACTGCGCCCGGTAACGGGGTGCCGAAGCGGCGCGCGCGCAGACCGAAAATACGCAGCAACAGCCGTGACCAGACCCCGACCGCCCACTGATTGAGCGGCTCGCCGAATACGGTGAAGCGTGCCGTCCACGGGTTGAGAAACAGCAGCACCATCGGCAGACCGATGAACGCATGCAGCAACACCAGCGGAATACGGTAACAGTAACGGAACAAACGGCGCATAGGATTCTTTGTGCAGACCCAAGACTATTCTACTGAAAAGCCGTGGCATAAACGAAAAACGCGGCCCTGGCCGCGTTTTCTTAAAAGCTTTGAACCGGATTACCGGACACGCAGCAAACCCGGGCGCCAGGCTGGGCTGTAATTGCCGCCACTACCGCCGTAGCCGGAACTGGAACCGTAACCGCCGCCTTGCCCGTCGAGGTTACGACGGCGGTGCATGCGTGCCACCAGTTCATCACGGCGGGTTGCCAGCCAATCGGCACGGCCGACGTTAGCCGCTTCCATGCCACGCGCTTTGGCCTGCTCTTCGCGGTATTCGCAAAACTCGGCGTAGGCATCCAGTTCGTGTTTCAATTCGATTACGCTCATTTCAATGGCAATGGCATCGTCGAAATAGCCCAGCACAGCGATATCGTCCGGCACCAAATCATCGGCTTCCGAGAAATAGGCCACGGCGCCTTTCACACGCTCGCGATCTTCTTCCTGCAGAGCCCAGGCCTCATCGTTCAGCATGGCAATCATGGCATCGAGTTTATCGAGGCGCTTTGCGATGAAATCCGGTAATTGGGTTTTGCTGGCGCTGATCAGCAGCTCACGGGCAGCGGCGGTGACTTCGGCTTCCGGTTTGCCGCTGGCAGAGGCTTTCGCTTTCGCGATGGCGGCATTGAAATGCGCCAGATCTTGATCGGAAAGCTCGAAATGAAAGGACATCGGCATAACGTTACTCCGGAATTTTTATCGGAAAGTGAGACCCTAAGAGTAGCCCCTGCCATTTTCAGCGTCAATACACCGCGCGCTATTGCCTACAAAATGGGCGCCAAACCGGCGCCGAAGGCGGTGACCATGCGGGTGTAGATGCCTTTCAGGCTGCGGTTGACTTCCGGAAAATCGCCTACGGCTTCACTGCATTGCGCAAATCGCTCGTCGGTATAGGCCAGAATGCCACAGCCGGACTGCACTTGATAACTGGTGGCATACGGCCATGGCCAGATGTCGAAGATGGGCATTTTCTCGGAAAGCTTGCCCAAGCGGTAATTGATTTTTGCCAAGGCCGGCAGCGATTCG
>JAHEBG010000100.1 GCA_024642445.1 Gammaproteobacteria bacterium
AAACTCACCCGCTGGCCATTGGGCCAGTGGGTTTTTTCCAAAGCGGTGTGTTTCAAAGCGCCTTACTTCGGCAGCATCTCACCACGCATTACGCGTCTGGAAAGCGGCCGTTGCGAAGCGATTATTAAAGACCGTCGTGCCGTGCATAACCATATCGGCACGGTGCATGCCATTGCCTTGTGCAATCTGGCCGAACTGTGTGCTGGCGTAATGACTGACGCCAGTCTGCCGAAAGACATGCGCTGGATCCCGAAAGGCATGACGGTTTCCTATCTGAAACGCGCCAAGGGCCAAATGCATGCCACCGCAACCCCGATGATCCCGATTGCGAGTACTGAAACCGGGTACGATTTGCCGGTGAATGTGGATGTGTTGGACAGTACTGGCGATAAAGTATTCCATGCCGAAATCCGGATGTGGCTGACGCCAAAACGCTGAACCTATGGCTGGATTACGGCTACTGGGTTTCGTCCGGCAATAGTTTCTGCTCGCGCACTACACGCCAGGCACCGAAAGTCATGGCACTGGCAATCAATACGCCCGCGCCGAATACCGCACTTGATCCGAACGCCGACAACAGTTTGTGTACCCAAACGAAGGTCAAATCGCCACCCCGGTAAAACACGGTATCGATGGCGGTACCCGCCTTGTAGCGCCACTCCCTGCCAACTCGGGTGTACAGGGTTTCACGCGCCGGCTTGGCCAGTGAAAACTCACTGGAACGGGTAACCACCTGCACAATCGCCACCATCATGGGCAATGGCGAGGCGGAAAGGATGGAGAACCCAAGAATGATGGCAGCCCCGGGAATGAGCAATGCCGGTGCTATGCCGAAGCGAGACAGCAGTGAACGCGTGAATAACAACTGTATCAACAATGTCAGCGAATTGACCGCCAGATCCAACGTGGCGAAATAATTGGCGCGCGCTTCCGGCGTACTGAAATGCGAACGTGCGATGGCGTTCTGTTCGTTGTACAGCAACGTGCCCACACCAACGCCCATAAACACCATGATTGCCAGCCAACGCAACAAGGGTTCGCGCATCACCAGTTTCAGTCCGGCCAGGATTTCACCGCCCATTGGAATCTCACCGCTGACCAGACGACTATCACGTTCGCGTGCCACGGCCCAGACCCTGAGCCGGAAAATGCAAAACACGCAGATGGAAAACAGAAAAGCAGATACCAGCATCATATTGGCGATACCCACCGATTCCACCAGGGTCTTGGTCAGCAATGGTCCCAGAAATGCACCGATTGTTCCCGCAGCACCGATATAGCCGTAATATTGCTTGGCTTGTACGTTGGAAAATACATCCGCCATGAAGCTCCAGAACACCGCCACCGCAAACAGGTTGAATACCGTTATCCACAAAATGAACGCCAAGCCGCGGCCGGCGATGCCGCTGTCGAACATCAGATAGAACAGCAGCAAGGTCGCTATGAAAAACGTATAGATGGTAGGCAGGAAAACCCGGCGCGGAAACCGGCTGACCAACCAGCCGTAGACCGGCTGCAGCAACACCATGAGAATAAACACCAGCGTGAATATCGCCTGCAAGGTGAAATCGAACAGAGCAACGCCACGGTCGGCAAAAAACGCAATCATTGAGGGCGGAAATATGGCTTCCACATCGGTTGAGGCGGCCATTGCCTCTCTTACCGGGCGTAGCACGTAATAGCCACTCAGCAGGCAGAAAAAATAAATGAAGGACCACAGCAGTGCCGGTGTTTGGCGGTTGTGTTTCCACAGCTCAGAGAAATACTTGGTCATGCAGTGGCCTTGTCGACATTGCCTTATTAAATCACAGACCTATGGGCTTGCGTGGCCGACATTAGAGCAACTGCTCTATGCTGCAGGCATAGTCTGCTAATAATCATCATTAAAAGATCAAATATGTACGATTACATCATTGTTGGGGCCGGTTCGGCCGGTTGCGTTCTGGCCAACCGCCTGAGCGAGAACCCCGAAGTGCGCGTGCTTCTGCTAGAGGCTGGCTCAAGCGATTGGAATCCACTGGTGCATATGCCTGCAGGTATCGCGCAACTGGTCGGTCAAAAAGGCGTGAACTGGGATTACAGTACGGCGCCGGAGCCGGCATTGCAAAATCGTAGCCTTTGGTGGCCACGCGGCAAAGTGCTGGGCGGTTCCAGCTCGATCAATGCCATGTGCTACATCCGTGGCCATGCCAAGGATTATGACGAATGGGCAGCCATGGGCTGCGAGGGCTGGGATTGGCAATCGGTATTGCCGTATTTCCGTAAATCCGAAAGCAATACCCGTGGCAGCAATGCATGGCACGGCGATGAAGGCCCCTTGAGCGTTTCCGACCCGCGTTACCTCAACCCGCTTACCCCTGTGTTTCTGGAGGCCGCAGAGCAAGCCGGGCTGAGCGCTACCGACGACTTCAACGGTGCCAGCCAGCAAGGTTTTGGCCTATACCAAACCACCACCCGGGAAGGCCAGCGCTGCTCCAGCGCCAAAGCCTATTTGAAGCCTGTGCGTGCCCGCAAAAATCTCACCGTCATCACCAAGGCCATGGCCTCACGCGTAGTATTCGAAGGCGACCGCGCCAGTGCCGTGGTGTACACCGTGGCCGGCAAAGGTGGCTTCTGCGAAGCCGCGTCGAAGGAAGTCATACTGTGCGGCGGCAGCATCAATTCGCCGCAGTTGTTGATGTTGTCGGGCATAGGGCCTGCCGCATCATTGCAACAACTCGGCATTGATGTCATTCAAGACCTTCCGGGCGTGGGCGGCAACCTTCAAGACCATTTGGATACCTGTGTTCTGCAACGCAGCACGCAATCCATTACCTACGACAGCACCAACCAAGTGCTCGCCGGCATTCAGTTCCTGCTGTTCAAGCAGGGCCCCGGCACCAGCAATGTGGCAGAATCCGGTGGCTTCTGGCGTACCGCTCTGGCAGAAGACGAGCGGCCCGATATTCAATTCCATTTCGTTCCGGCACAACTCGACGACCATGGCCGTAACAAGTTGCCTGGATCGGGATACACCCTGCACGCCTGTTTCCTGCGGCCGAAAAGCCGCGGTCGCTTGCATCTGGTCAGTACCAACGTACAGCATAAACCGCGCATCGAAGCCGGATACCTATCAGATGCCGAAGGCTTTGATATGAAAGTCATGATTGAGGCCGTTAAACTGTCACGGAAGATCCTGTCGCAACCGGTGTTCGATAGCTTTCGGGAAAAAGAGCTGTTTCCCGGCGAGCAGGTACAAAGTGATGCCGAACTCACTGAATTCGTGCGTGAGAAAGCCGAATCCATCTACCATCCGGTGGGCACCTGCAAAATGGGGGCCGCGAACGACCCCGATGCGGTGGTAGACAGCTATTGTCGGGTGAAAGGCGTACGCGGCTTACGCGTGGTGGATGCCTCGGTAATGCCGAAGCTGATTGGTGGCAACACCAACGCGCCAACAATCATGATTGCCGAGCGCGTGGCAGACCTAATTCGCGGCAGCTAAGTCACCGCGTATCTGAAATCTCGATGCCGTCCATGCCCTGCGAAAGGGTACTGGCGTCACCGCCTTGAGCCAACTTGATTTTCAGGCGCACTTCGTTGCTGGAATCCGCGAAGCGAAGCGCGTCTTCATAGCTGATATCGCCCGATTGGTACAACTCAAACAAGCTCTGGTCGAAGGTTTTCATGCCCAGCAGCGTCGATTCCTTCATCACTTCCTTGAGCCTGTTGACTTCGCCGTCGCGGATGTAATCCTGTACCAACGGTGTGCCCAACAGGATTTCCATGGCCACACGGCGCTCTTTGCCATCGGGCGTAGGGATCAGTTGTTGCGCGATGATGCCCTTGAGATTCAACGACAGATCCATCAGCAGCTGGCCACGGCGTTCTTCCGGGAAGAAGTTGATGATCCGGTCGAGCGCCTGGTTGGCGTTGTTGGCGTGCAAGGTACAGAACACCAGGTGGCCGGTCTCGGCGAACACAATGGCATGGTCCATGCCTTCGCGGGTCCGCACTTCGCCGATCATGATGACATCGGGTGCTTGCCGCAGGGTGTTCTTCAGTGCGTTTTCCCAGCTATCGGTATCTATGCCCACTTCGCGCTGGGTGATAATGCAGCCTTCGTGCTTGTGCACGAATTCAATCGGGTCTTCGATAGTAATGATATGGCCGGTGGAATTCAGATTCCGGTAACCGATCATGGCCGCCAAGGTAGTGGATTTACCGGTACCGGTGGCGCCTACGCAGATGATGATGCCGCGCTTGGTCATTGACAGAGACTTCAGAATAACCGGAAGACTCAATTCCTCGATGGTGGGAATTTTGGTTTCAATACGACGCAATACCATGCCGACCTGATTGCGTTGGTAAAAGCAGCTGACCCGGAAGCGGCCGACGCCGGCAGCACCGATGGCGAAATTGCATTCGTGGGTTTTCTCAAATTCTTCGCGCTGCGATGGACTCATCACATTCAAAACCATTTCACGGCTTTGCTGTGGGGTCAAAGGGCTTTGGGTAATATGCGAAACTTTGCCCTGCACCTTCATTGAAGGCGGAACACCGGCGGTGATGAAAAGATCGGAGGCCTTTTTATGGGCCATCAGTTTCAGGAACGAAGTGAAATCAATACTGCTCATGACAGTGCCTCCTGCAAATTATTCGAACAACTTCTTGTCTTTGGCGTAATCCCAGGCCTGATTCTTGGCAATCTGGCCTTTCTTGACCAATTCCAGCAGGCATTGATCCAAGGTCTGCATGCCGGAAGCCTGACCGGTCTGGATGGAAGAATACATCTGCGCCACTTTGTCTTCACGGATCAAGTTACGGATTGCCGGTGTGGCCACCATGATTTCATGCGCAGCCATACGGCCACCGCCCACTTTCTTCAACAGGCTCTGTGAAATGACGGCCCGCAGGGATTCGGAAAGCATCGAACGAACCATGCCTTTTTCCGCGGCCGGGAACACGTCGATGATACGGTCGATGGTTTTGGCTGCCGAGCTGGTGTGCAGGGTGCCGAACACCAGATGTCCGGTTTCGGCGGCAGTCAACGCCAATCGGATGGTTTCCAGATCGCGCATCTCGCCAACCAGAATGTAATCGGGATCTTCACGCAATGCCGAACGCAGGGACGCCTCGAAGCCATGGGTATCGCGGTGCACTTCGCGTTGGTTGACCAGGCACTTCTGCGAGGTATGTACGAATTCGATCGGGTCTTCAATGGTGAGAATATGACCGAATTCGGTTTTGTTGATCTGATCGACCATGGCGGCCAGAGTGGTCGACTTGCCGGAGCCGGTAGGGCCGGTGACCAGAATCAGGCCCTGAGGTTGCTCGATGAGGTCACGGAATATCTTCGGGCACCCAAGCTCATCCAGTGAAAGTATCTGGCTGGGAATGGTACGGAACACCGCCG
>JAHEBG010000101.1 GCA_024642445.1 Gammaproteobacteria bacterium
CTTGAACAAACCGTTACCGGCCACGATTACCGCCAAGCCGGCCAAGAAAATTTTCAGGTCGGGCGATAACAGCATGAACAATCCTGCTGCCATCAAGGCACCGCCCAATAAAATTGAGCGCTGATAACCCAAGTATCGGTCGGCAATGAACCCGCCGAAGATGGCGGTAGCGTAAACCAACGAGGTGTAACCGCCGTAGGTCAATGCCGCTTGGGCATTGGCTTCACCTTCAGGCAGGTGCCCGAAGAAGGTGGTAGCCACATACACGGCAAGAATGGCGCGCATGCCGTAATAGGCAAAGCGCTCCCAGAATTCGGCCATGAATAGCATCCAAAGTGCTTTTGGATGGCCGAGGGTTTCACCCGGCGGTGGTGGCACGAAGTCTTCGTGGTTTGAATTGACTGCTCCGCTCATGCGGACCCTCCCTAGTTGATGTTGTTATGAATTGCGTGGCTTAATCATAATTAAATCCACTGTAAATGACACCTGTTTTGAACGACCTGTAGTAATTCAAAGGCTTATCGCCGATTTTCAACCGATTCGGGTTCGCACTTCGAACAATTCCGGGAAAAAACTCAGATCCAGCGCTTTTTTCAGGAACGCGACACCGGACGATCCACCGGTACCGGGCTTGTAACCGATAATGCGTTCAACAGTTTTCAGGTGACGGAATCGCCATTGCTGGAAATTGACTTCGATGTCGACCAACTGCTCACAGAACTGGTAGGCCGCCCAATGCGCCTCGGTATTTTCATAGATGCGCTCGAACACACCGACCACGGCTTCACTGCGTTGATAAGGCTGCGACCAATCCCGGTTCAACAGTTCCGAAGGTATGGCATGGCCGGCACGGGCCAGATGCCGTAGAAATTCGTCATACAGACTGGGCGCGTTTAACACATCGGCCAAATGCCGGTGCAGGGTTTCATCGTAGTCGAACACTTTCACATAGTGCGCATTCTTGTTACCCAGCAGAAATTCGATTTCGCGGTACTGGTGTGACTGGAACCCCGACGACGCCCCAAGCACGTTGCGAAAGCGCATATAGTCGCTGGGGGTCAAGGTTTCCAAAACCGACCACTGTTCGGTCAACTGCTTCTGAATGTGTTTGATACGCGCCAGCATTTTCTGGCATGGCCCCAGATCATCCTCACGCAGCTGTTCCATGGCCGCCCGTAACTCATGGATGACCAACTTCATCCATAACTCGGAGGTCTGGTGTTGGATGATGAACAGCATTTCATCGTGCACCACAGGCGCCGATAACGGCTGCTGGGCCGCCAACAGCTTATCCAGACACAGGTAACCGCCGTAGCTCAAACGGTCTTTGAAATCGGTGGTGATACTGGCTTCCAAAGGGCGCTGGTTTTCGGGTTCGGTCATGATTGGCTCACGGATTCTTAACCAACCCAGTGTAACTTATCGGCTACACTATTTCAGTTGATCCACCCTGCCGTACGCCCTCAGGAGTGCCCATGGAATCCCCCGTTCGATTTGAAATCGACTATCTGCAGTATCTGGATGCCGACGGTGCGCTCAGCAATCCCGATCTTCCGGAGTTTGCCCGCAACCGCGAACAACTGGTTGGCCTGTACAAAGAAATGCTGAAGGTCCGTTGTTTCGATGCCAAGGCAGTTGCCTTGCAACGCACCGGAAAACTCGGAACCTATGCGTCATGTCTGGGCCATGAAGCCGCCCATATTGGCATTGGCAGTGGCTTGCAAGCCGACGATGTGCTGGCGCCAAGCTACCGCGAATACGGCGCACAATTCATGCGCGGCGTTAAGCCGCGGGAAGTGTTGCTGTATTGGGGTGGCGACGAACGCGGCAACGATTTCTCAGGGCCGGCGCACGATTTTGCCTGGTGCGTACCCATCGGCACACAGTGCCTGCATGCGGCCGGATCGGCGCTGGCCTTTAAATTGCGCAACGAACCGCGCGTGGCCTTGGCCTGTGTCGGTGACGGCGGCTCTTCGAAAACCGACACCTATGCCGCCATTAATGCCGCCGGTGCCTATACGCTGCCGTTCGTGCTGTGCATCATCAACAACCAATGGGCCATCTCGGTACCGCGCTCGGCCCAGACCGGTGCCAAAACCCTGGCGCAGAAAGGGCTGGCCGGCGGCTTGGAATGCCTGCAGGTCGATGGCAATGACATCATTGCGGTGAAGGCTGCGGTTGAGCATGCCGCAAAACGGGCACGGCACGGGCACGGCGGCACGGTACTTGAACTGATCACTTATCGTCTGGCCGACCATACCACCGCCGACGATGCCCGCCGCTACCGAGACGACGAGCAAGTAAAAGCCGCATGGAAACGCGAACCCTTGCTGCGCTTGAAAAACTACCTGATAGCACAATCCTGGTGGAGCGAACAGGACGAAGCGGCTTGGGTCATTGAAAGCAATGCCTGGGCCGATGCCGAAGTGGATGCTTATCTGGCCACAGCGGTGCAGCCGGTGGCGTCGATGTTCGATTACCTGTACGCGGAAATGCCGCACGATGTGGCCGAACAACGGGCTCAAGCCCTTGCGGCGGAGAAACACTGATGGCCGCCATTACCCTGATTGAAGCATTGACCCAAGCCATGGCCTACGAGCTGCGTGCCGATCCGGCCGTGATGGTATTGGGCGAGGATGTGGGCATCAACGGCGGCGTGTTCCGCGCCACCTCCGGACTTATCCAGGAATTCGGTGCCGAACGGATTCTGGATACGCCACTGGACGAAACCACCATCGCCGGTCTAAGCATTGGATTGGCTGCGCAAGGCATGAAACCCATCGCCGAAGCCCAGTTCGACGGCTTCATGTACCCGATGGTCGACCATATCATCTGCCATGCGGCACGTATGCGTCACCGCACCCGTGGTCGCCTGACCTGCCCGATGGTGCTGCGCGTGCCCTGGGGTGGCGGCATCCGTGCGCCTGAACACCACAGCGAGGCCAATGAATCGATCTTCACCAATGTACCGGGCTTACGCGTGGTCATGCCGTCATCGCCGCAACGGGCATACGGTCTGTTGCTGGCCGCCATCCGCGACCCGGATCCGGTGATTTTCTTCGAACCCAAACGCATCTACCGCCAATACAAAGAAGAAGTGCCCGACGACGGTGAAGCTTTGCCCTTGGATGTCTGCTTCGTATTGCGTGACGGCAGCGATGTGACCTTGGTCACCTGGGGTTCACAGGTAAAAGAAACCTTGGAAGCGGCTGATGCCTTGGCCAAGGTCGGCATCAGCGCCGAAGTCATCGATGTCGCCACCATTAAGCCCTTGGATTTCGACACCATCCATGAGTCGGTGAAAAAAACCGGGCGTTGCGTGATTGTGCACGAAGCCCCGCGTACCGCCGGCTTCGGTGCCGAGGTGGCTGCGCAGTTGGCTGAAAAGGCCATGTACGATCTGGTCGCCCCGGTTGAACGCGTCACCGGCTACGACACCCACATACCGCTGTTCCGCTTGGAAATGAAATACCTGCCGAACGTTGAAAAAATTATTGCCGCCGTTAACCGCACCCTATCCGTGAGCTGAGCATGAGCGAAATCAAAACTTTTTACCTTCCCGATCTGGGTGAAGGCCTGCCCGATGCCGAAATCGTTGAATGGCATGTGCAACTGGGTGAAACCATCCGCCTGGATGCGCCGTTGATTTCCATGGAAACGGCAAAGGCCGTGGTTGAAGTGCCTTCGCCGTTTTCTGGCAAAGTCATCCGCCGTGCCGGCGAAGCCGGTGATGTCATCTTGACCGGTGCCGCACTGGTGGAAATCGAATTAGATGCAAGCCTTCCGCAACGTGCCGACGCCCAGGATACCGGACATCATCACGGCCCTCCGGCGGCCGCGCCTGCAAAGGCAGATGCTGAGCCGGCGGCTATGGAGCCTGAAGAAACCGATGCCGGCACCGTGGTGGGCGCCATGGAAAGTTCCAATGCCGTGCGCACCGAACAGGCCATCGCCATTGGCGGCATTAAAGCCATGCCGGCAGTACGCGCTTTGGCCAAGAAAATGAAGGTCGATCTCGCACGCGTGCGCGCCACCGGAGCCGATGGCGTCATCACGCTGGCCGATGTCAAAGCGGCGGCAGCCGATCCCTCCTCGACCGTCACTCCTGTTTCAGCGCCGATACCAAGTGCAGCGGTTGCCAGCGCACGTGTCAGCGCACCGTCGGTTCCGTTCAGCGCCCCGCCGGCCGGCAATGACAAAGACGAACCAATCCGCGGTGTACGCAGAAACATGCTGCGTTCGATGAGTGCGGCGCATGCCGAAGTGGTACCGACCACGCTGATGGACGATGCCGATTTAAGTGCGTGGGCATCCGGCGAAGACATCACCGTGCGAACGCTGCGGGCTCTGGCTGTGGCAGCAAAAACCGAGCCGGCCATGAATGCTTGGCTGAATGCCAAGGAAGGCACCCTGCGCAGGCACAGCGCGGTTCACATCGGCATTGCCATTGATTCGAATGAAGGCCTGTTTGTGGCCTCATTGAAGCACTGCGATGGCCGTGACGGCCAGCAACTGCGGGCCGAACTCAACCGCTTACGAGACGGCGTGCGCAACCGCAGCCTACCGCCGGAAGACCTGGCCGGTTACACCCTGATGTTTTCCAATTTCGGTGTGTTTGCCGGAAAATACGCCACACCTGTGGTGGTGCCGCCGTGTGTCTGCATTGTCGGCACCGGACGTTTATACCATGCGGTAGTACCGGTTTTAGGCGGCATGGAAACGCACCGGATGATGCCGATTTCCTTGACCTTCGACCATCGGGCAGCCACCGGCGGAGAAGCCGCACGGTTCTTGAAAGCGATGATTGACGACTTACAACGGGCGCGTTAACCGGCCTGGGAAGCATCCTGGAAAACAGCATCCAGTGCCAAAAGCACTTGGCTTTCTTCCACCGATTCCACCAACTCAGCAACCTCACGCAGTTCCTGCCAGGCCGCTTTTCCCTCGGATTTTATTTTGGCCAGGAAAGCGCCGGCCTCACGCGGATTGTCAAAGGCCTTGCTTTGCAACAGGGCATCGCCGTTGGCGTGGCTTAGCTTGAAGTAAAACCTGCCGTCTTTTTCACGGTACTGCTTGAACACCGGCAACGCCGGTTTATCCGATTTGTATTCAGCAGCGACTGCTGTACCCAAGGCCAAATTGCGTAAGCCCACCGCCTGCCGTAATTCCTGCAACAGCGGTGTGGCGATGGCGCGGGCTTTGGCGGCGCCGGTCTGCAAAATGTGCTCAATGGCGGCAGGATTGGCCATCAGTGCATTGTAGCGTTCACGCATCGGCGCAATCTCAGCATCAATCACTTCAAACAATTGC
>JAHEBG010000102.1 GCA_024642445.1 Gammaproteobacteria bacterium
GCCAATGTTGGCACCCAACGTTTCTTGTTTGGCGGCAAAGCCTAAAGCGTCGTACTCACCGGCACCTTGGCTGAGCATAGTGGTGGCAAAATTGGCGGTTCCCAACTTGCCGCCTTGATCGGAACTGAAGCCGCCATCTAACAGCAGGTTCATTTGCACCACCGGTATGCCTGGCCGCGCCGCAAGTACCACGTTCAGGCCATTCGACAGCGTCACGCGCTGCAGGGCCGGGAAATCCAGAGACGGAAAGCTTTCGGTTTCCGGCACGCCTTTGCTGCGGTCAACGGTGCTTGGCAACACCGAGTATTTCGGGTTTACGGCTGGGATGGCCGGCATGGCAGTTCTGGCTACCGAAGGCTCTTCAACAGCAGCTTTGCGCTCACCGGGCTCAACAATGGCAAACAGACTGCCACTTTTCAGCCAACGGTTACCGGCGGCTTTGACACTAGCCGGTGTAGCGGTTTCAATGGCATGCAGTGATTTGCGAAAGCAGCCGGGATCGTTCAGGAAAATGGTGCAGGAAGCCAACACATCGGCCTTGCCGCCGAAGCCGCCAATGCGCTCGATCTGACGGATGAATCCGGCCTTACGGTCGACCTTGGCTTGATCCAGCTCGGCCTGCGTGGGGCCATCTTTCAACAGCTTTTGCAGCTCTTCGTCAATAATGGCCTCGACCTTTTTCGGGTCGACGCCTTGCTTTACCGTTGCGCTAATACTGAAGCGCCCCGACAGCTGTTGCCCGTAGTAATTGGTGGAAATATTGTCCACCAGTTTGTCTTGATGCACCAAGCGCTTATCAAGGCGTGAGCTTGAACTTCCGCCCAGCACTTGCGAGAAAAGATCGAGCGCATCTTCATCGGCACTGCCTACCTGCGCCACGTTCCACATACGGTTCCAGGAAACTTGTGGCACTTTGTCTGTGAGAACCAAGCGCGAATCGGCTTTCATTGGCGCAACATCCACTTTCGGCTGCACAAAATCCGGACCGGCAGGAATATCGCCGAAGAACTTCTCGACTTTTTCCTTGGCCGTGGCCAGATCGATGTCGCCTGCCAATACCAGCACGGCATTGTTCGGGCCGTAGCCACGACGGAACCAGTTTTTCACATCATCGAGCGACGCGGCATCCAGATCGTTCATCGAGCCGATGGTGGTCCAGCTGTACGGGTGCCCTTTCGGATACAGCGCCTTCGACAGCGGCTCACGCAGTACACCGTACGGGCGGTTTTCACCTTGGCGTTTTTCATTCTGTACCACGCCGCGTTGCTCATCCAACAGCGACTGATCTACCGCACCCAGGAAGTGACCCATGCGATCGGACTCCATCCACAAGGCCATATCAAGGGCGGTGGTGGGCACATTCTGGAAATAGTTGGTGCGGTCGGAGTTGGTGGTGCCGTTCTGGTCGGTGGCACCCACGCGCTCAAACGGCCCGAAGAATTCGTTTTTGTAGTTTTCCGAGCCTTGGAACATCAAGTGTTCGAACAAGTGGGCAAATCCGGTACGGCCAGGTGTTTCGTCTTTGGAGCCCACGTGATACCAGATGTTTACGGCGACAATCGGGGCTTTACGGTCGGTATGCACCACCACTTTCAAGCCGTTGGGCAGGGTGAATTGCTCATAAGCAATATCCACTGCAGATTGCGAAGATGATGCGGCCTGCAACGAACCCGGCGCACCTGCGCCCATAAATGCCAAGGCCAAGGCGGCCGCCAATGTTGTTTTCTGTCCGACGTGCATGCGTAGCTCCACTGTTAGTTAGCTTTCAATGATAAGGGAAATTGACACCCCGTACACTAGGACATAGGTCATAGTGGCTATGTGAAGACCCGAACCCTTATCCACAATACCCTCTGGGCGCTTGCTGGCGCATTGGCCACGCAAAACGCTCTGGCGAACGTGAGCGTACGTTATGAGCAAGGCAGCGCTTGGAATTTACAGCGTACCCGCCTGCTGTATACCGAATCGCATTGGCTGCAGTATGAAGACGGTCGCCTGCAGGAACGCACCGTACTGTATCGCTGCAGCGATGGCACACCGTTTGCCCGCAAAAACGTTTCCTACCGAAATTCTGCTGTAGCGCCGGAGTTCAACTTCCAAGACCGCCGTTTGAATTACCAGGAAGGACTGAGCCGGAAAAATAACCGTGCCAGCTTGTGGTACCAGAAAGGCGACAAGCGCAGCGAACAACCCTTGCCCGCCACCAGCAACTTGGTGGCTGATTCCGGATTTGATGCTTTCATCAAAAGCCGCTGGCAGCAACTCAACCAATCGCGGGAATTGCCCTTGCAGTTTGCCGTGCCAGCACGATTGAAAAGTTACGGCTTTGTACTTGCACCCAGTGGCGAAACCCGTTACCTGAATACCACTGCACGCAATTTCACTTTGGGCCTGGATGGCTGGCTGGGTTTTTTTGCGCCCGATATTGAAGTGACCTACAGCCTTGATGGCCAACGCCTGCTGCGCTTCAAGGGCCTGAGCAATATTCTGGCCAATGACGGTAAAAGCCAAATTAATGCGCAAATCGAATTTCCATTGGCCGACCAAGCCGTTGCAGAAACCGAAAAGCGCCAGGCGCAGACGGTTTTGCTAAAATCGTGCCAACTCCGCAGCTAAGGAACACACATCGTGATCGATGTGATTCTGTTTCAACCCGAAATACCGCCCAACACCGGCAATGTCATTCGGCTATGCGCCAATACCGGCGCCCGTCTGCATCTGGTGGAGCCGCTGGGGTTTGCCTGGGACGACGCCCGCGTAAAGCGCGCCGGCTTGGACTACCACGAGTTCGCCGAGGTCAGACGGCATGCCGATTACACCACCTGCCTTGCTTTTTTGAAGGAACCGAGGGTGTTCGCGTTCAGCTCGAAAGCACGCACTCGTTTTGACACGCCGGTTTATCAGTCCGGCGATGCATTATTGTTTGGCCCGGAAACCCGCGGCCTACCGGCCGATATTCTTGCAACCCTGCCCGAAACACAACGCCTGCAGTTGCCCATGCGTACTGGCCAGCGCAGTTTGAATCTGTCCAACAGCGTAGCGGTAGCGGTGTATGAGGTTTGGCGGCAGTTCGGCTATACCTAGCCGCCAATATTAACCAGAGATTAACGGTTTCAATTCAGCCAGAACTTTCGTGACTATTGGCACTCCAAGCTTGGCTGATACGCATGGGAAATTACCTGCGCATCAATGCAAACCTTAAATAAATGGAGTTAACTATGAAACGTACATTGCTCGCTTTGGCATTATCCGCTGCTGCTGTCTCGGCCCAGGCTTCCGACATCAACTACAACTATGTGCAAGGCAACTACGGCGAAATCGACATCGACGGCGCCAAGCTTGACGGTTTCGGTATCGAAGGCTCGTTCAAGTTCAATGACAATTTCTACGGCATCGCCGGCTACGAAAAATTCGACAAGAACGGCGCCAGCCTGTCCGAATCCAACCTCGGCTTCGGCTATGCCAAATCCGTCAGCGATAAAACCGACTGGATCAGCGAACTGTCGTTCGTCCGTAACAGCGTAGATATCGGCTTTGGCAACTTCAGCGACAACGGCTACCGCGTAGCCACCGGCCTGCGCGGCATGGTGTCGGATAAAGTTGAGTTGAACGGAAAGGTCAGCTACACCGATGTTGGCGATTTCGGCAACGGTTTTGGTGCCGGCGTGGGCGCAGTATTCCACGTCAATGACAGCTTTGGCCTGACCGCAGGCTACGATTATGCCGACCGTGACAGCACTGATTTCAATGGCTGGAACGTGGGCGCCCGTCTGAGCTTCTAAGCCCGGATGATGCTCTAAAAAACCCCGCTTCGGCGGGGTTTTCTTATGCGCCATTGTATATTTGACACCTCCCAAAGCCCGATATAGCATGGCTTTACCATTGCGCCGCTTTATCTAAGTGGGGCTTCATGGTTCATACAACCACTACTGGGGAAAATAATGAAAGCAAAAACTCTATTGGCCTTGGCCATCGCCGCCACTAGCACCTCTTTACAAGCATCGGAAATCAACTACAACTCTGTACAGGCCGCCTATGGCTCGATTGATATCGGTGGCGTTAACCTCGATGGTTTCGCGGTTGATGGGTCGTTTAAGTTTAATGAGCGCGCCTATGGCTTTGCCGGCTACGAAAAATACTCGGTAAATTCCGGTCATCTTGGCGAATTCAATGTGGGTGCCGGCTTTATCAAATCCGTCAGCGACAAGACCGACTGGGTCAGCGAAGTTTCATACGTACGAACTATGCTTAAAGATGGAGGTTCGTTCAACGAAAGCGGCTACCGAGTGGCCACTGGCCTTCGCGGCATGGTTTCCGACAAGGTAGAATTGAGCGGAAAAATTAATTACACGGATGCCGGTCTTTTCGGCGATGGTTTTGGCGTCAATCTTGGGGCCGTTTTTCATGTTAATGAAAACTTCGGCATCACTGCCGGTTATGATTATGTTGACCGTGACTTTTTCGACTATGATGGCTGGAATGTAGGCGCTCGCTTTAGCTTCTAAGCTCTGATAATGCTCTAAAAAAACCCCGCTACGGCGGGGTTTTTTCATTCAGTCGAACAAGCCTTCCGGGTATTCCGGTTTTTGTTCACGCGACAGGAGCATTTTCAAGCCTTCCTGCGGGGTGATTTCTTCGTGCAGAACTCTGCTCACTAAAGCAGAAATCGGCAAATCAATACCAAAGCGATTGGCTAGGCGCATCACTTCATCGCAAGTTTGGATGGACTCCACCACTTGTCCGATTTCGGCTACCGCCTCAGCAATGGATTGCCCGCGGCCCAGCGCTAAGCCCAATCGCCGGTTACGCGATAAATCGCCGGTTGAAGTAAGCACCAGATCGCCCAAGCCGGCCAAACCCATCAGGGTTTCAGCACGCCCGCCCAGAGCATGGTTCAAGCGCAGCATTTCATTCAAGCCGCGGGTAATCAGCCCGGCACGTGCATTCAAGCCCAGACTCATGCCATCGGCCACGCCGGTGGCAACGGCCAATACGTTTTTCATGGCGCCGCCCAGTTCCGCGCCCAGCATGTCGTTGCCGGTATAGGCGCGGAATGATGGCCCGTGCAAGGCTTCGGCTACAGCCTGTGCGAACTCAGCGCTATCGGAATGCACGGTAACCGCGGTGGGCAGGCCTTGGGTCACTTCTTTGGCAAACGAGGGCCCGGTAACCACGGCCAAGGGCACGCTTTCACCCAGTATCTCGGCCGCCACTTCGTGCAGGAAGCGGCCGGAGCCGGGCTCGAAACCTTTGGTGGCCCAGGAAACGCCCGCGCCCGATTTGCGGTGCGGGGCCAAT
>JAHEBG010000103.1 GCA_024642445.1 Gammaproteobacteria bacterium
TGATGTCAATGTCATCATCGAGGGCACGGTAGTGCTGCACGACGGCGTGCGCATTGGCCCTTTCTGCCGACTGAAAGATGTTGAGTTGGGCGCGGGTACCGTGGTTCAGGCCCATTGCGATTTTGAAGGCGTGGTTGCGGCGGCCGGTTGCACGCTAGGCCCGTTCGCGCGGCTGCGCCCTGGCACCGAATTAGCGGAGGGTGTGCATATTGGCAATTTCGTGGAAACCAAAAAAGCGCGGCTAGGCAAGGGCTCGAAAGCCAATCACCTGAGTTATCTTGGCGATGCCGATATCGGCAGCAAGGTCAATATCGGTGCCGGCACCATTACCTGCAACTACGACGGCGTCAATAAATCCACAACCGAAATCGGTGACGGTGCCTTCATCGGCTCCAACAGTTCACTGGTGGCACCTTTAGCGATAGGTGCCGGTGCTACCATCGGTGCCGGCTCGGTCATTACCAAAGATGCGCCGGCCGATACCTTGACCGTGGCGCGTGGCAAACAAATGAGTTTGAGTAGCTGGCAGCGGCCGGTGAAAAAAACCGAACCCAACAGTAAGGAATAATCTATGTGCGGTATTGTCGGAGCAGTTGCAGAGCGTGATGTCGTCCACTTTTTGGTGGATGGCCTGAAGCGCCTGGAATACCGTGGCTATGATTCCGCCGGCATCGCCGTGCTTTCCGACAGCATCCGGCGGGTGCGCCGCACCGGCCGTGTTTCCGAAATGGAAGCAGCTGCCCAGGCCGAAGCCCTGAGCGGACATGTGGGCATTGGCCATACCCGCTGGGCCACCCACGGCGGAGTTACCGAATTCAATGCGCATCCGCATATCAGCTCCGGCGAGCTGGCCTTGGTGCATAACGGCATCATCGAAAACCACGAACAGCAACGCGATCGTCTGCGCGCTCTGGGCTATGTGTTCGAGTCGCAAACCGATACCGAAGTGATTGGCCATCTGGTGCATCATTACTATGCCGAAAGCGGCAGTCTGTTGGAAGCCACCCAGCGTGCGGTCAAAGACCTGCAGGGTGCCTATGCCATTGCCGTGATCCACAAGAACGAGCCCCGGCGTCTGATTGCGGCGCGCATGGGCTGTCCGTTGCTGGTGGGTTTGGGTAAAGGGGAAAACTTCATCGCATCCGATGTCTCGGCCGTGCTTTCGGCCACGCGCGACGTGATCTTTCTGGAAGAGGGCGATGTGGTCGATGTGACCCTTGACGGCGTACAGGTGTATTCCACCGACGGTGAAAAAATTGCGCGTGACGTGCATCAATCCGATGTTTCGCTGGCTTCGATGGAACTTGGTCCGTACAGCCATTTCATGCAAAAGGAAATCCACGAGCAACCACGGGCACTGGCCGACACCATCGAGCCGATTTTGGCGGAAGGGTTCTCCAGCGCCTTGTTTGGAAATCAGGCTGCGGAATTGCTTGCCGATGTCAATTCGGTCCAGATTCTGGCCTGCGGCACCAGCTATTACGCCGGCCTGACCGCACGCTACTGGATGGAGGCCATTGCCGGCATTCCCTGCAGTGTGGAAATTGCCAGCGAGTACCGCTACCGGGAGGCCGTTTCCAATCCAAAACAACTGATTGTGACCATTTCACAATCGGGTGAAACGCTGGACACCATGGAAGCCTTGAAATATGCCAAGTCCTTGGGTCAAGACAAAACCCTTTCCATTTGCAATGTGCCTGAAAGTGCCATTCCGCGTGCCAGCCGCATGGTGTTCTATACCCGTGCCGGCGCCGAAATCGGCGTTGCCTCCACCAAAGCATTCACCACCCAGCTGATTGCCTTGTTTGCCTTGGTGGGAACCTTGGCCAAAGGCAATGGCCGCTTGAATGCCGAGCAGGAGCAGGCCTTGCTGGATGATCTGCGTTTGTTGCCGGGCAGTGTGCAGGCGGCATTAAACCTTGAGCCGCAGATCATCGTGTGGTCACACCTGTTCGCACCCAAACAGCATGCGCTGTTTCTGGGTCGCGGCCGACATTACCCGATTGCACTGGAAGGTGCATTGAAGCTTAAGGAAATTTCCTATATCCATGCCGAAGCCTATCCGGCCGGTGAATTGAAACACGGGCCTTTGGCTTTGGTGGATGCTGATATGCCAGTGGTGGTGATAGCGCCTAACGATGCCTTGCTGGAAAAAGTGAAATCCAATATCCAGGAAGTGCGCGCACGCGGCGGTGAAATGTTCGTATTCGCCGATGCCGACAGCCATTTCAGCGATGACGATGTGGTGCATGTGATCCGCACGCCGCGCCATGTGGGTGTGCTCAGCCCGATTGTGCATTCCATTCCCGTGCAGCTGCTGGCCTACCATTGCGCCCTCGCCAAAGGCACCGATGTCGATAAACCGCGCAACCTGGCGAAATCGGTGACGGTGGAATAAGCCTGTCACACGTTTGAAATAAACCCGGGCGTATAATTTCCAGTTCAAGGGGAAGGGCAATGGCGATTAAAATCGGCATCAACGGCTTTGGCCGTATCGGGCGTTTGCTTATGCGGGTAGCGGCCGAGCATGCGGGTGTTGCCGTTGTGCACATCAACGATCCGGCCGGTGATGCCGAGACCCTGGCGCATTTGTTGAATTTCGATTCGGTGCATGGCCGTTGGCAACATCAAGCCGAAGCGGTAGCAGGCGCGATTTCAATCGGTGACCAACAGATTGCCGTTAGCCACAACAAAGCCATCAGCGAAACCGATTGGTCGGCTTGTGATGTAGTGATTGAAGCCTCCGGCAAAATGAAAACCAAGGCCATATTGCAAGCCTATCTGGAGCAAGGCGTAAAGCGCGTGGTGGTGAGTGCTCCGGTAAAAGAGCCGGGCGTTTTGAACGTGGTGATGGGCGTGAACGACCATCTGTATGAGCCGGCGCTGCACCGCATTGTTACCGCAGCGTCTTGTACCACCAATTGCCTGGCGCCGGTGGTGAAAGTCATTCATGAAGGTCTTGGTATCAAACACGGCAGCATTACCACTGTTCACGATTTGACCAATACCCAATCCATTTTGGACACCCCGCACAAAGATCTGCGCCGCGCCCGCGCCAGCGGTTTGAACCTGATTCCCACCAGCACCGGGTCTGCCACCGCCATTGCCCATATCTTTCCCGAGCTGAAGGGCAAGCTCAACGGCCACGCCATACGGGTGCCATTGGCCAATGCCTCGCTCACCGATTGTGTGTTCGAAGTGGCGCGTGCCACCAGTGCCGATGAAGTGAACGCCCTGCTGAAGGCCGCGGCCGATGGCCCACTCCAAGGCATTCTGGGCTACGAACAGCGGCCGTTGGTTTCCAGCGATTACCGCACGGATCCGCGTTCCAGCATCATTGATGCGCTGTCGACAATGGTGGTTAACGGTACCCAGGTAAAAATATACGCTTGGTACGACAATGAGTGGGGCTATGCCAACCGCACGTTTGAGCTGGCCCTTAAGGTTGCTCAAAGCGACCAAACCCGAACCCATGGCTAAACCTTCGTTAAGCGCAGAGCATAAGCAGTACCTGACGGTCACCGGAAACTACTGGGCGTTTACGCTCACCGATGGCGCATTGCGCATGCTGGTGGTGCTGCATTTCCATGCGCTGGGCTACAGCCCTTTGCAGATTGCCATGCTGTTCCTGTTCTACGAAATCTTCGGCATCATCACCAATCTGCTGGGTGGCTGGCTGGGCGCGCGTTGGGGCTTGAATCGCACCATGAATGCCGGGCTGTTGTTGCAGGTCATGGCGCTGGCCATGCTGCTGGTTCCGGCTGCGATGTTGACCGTGGTCTGGGTGATGGCGGCGCAGGCGCTCTCGGGCATTGCCAAGGACCTGAATAAAATGAGCGCCAAGAGCAGCCTGAAGTTCTTGGTTGCCGATCATGCGCAGGAAAAATTATACCGATGGGTAGCAGTGCTGACCGGTTCGAAAAACGCGCTCAAAGGGCTTGGCTTTTTCATGGGTGGCTTGTTGCTGACTGTTTTTGGATTCCAAGGCGCGGTTGCGGCCATGGCGGCGGCGCTGATGCTGGTGTGGCTGGCCAGTTTGATGCTGTTGCGCACCGATTTCGGCAAAACCAAGGCCAAGCCGAAATTTTCCGAATTGTTTTCCAAAAGCCGCGCCATCAATACGCTGTCGGCTGCCCGGCTGTTTCTGTTCGGTGCCCGCGATGTCTGGTTTGTGGTGGCATTGCCGGTATTTCTAGGCACGCAACTGGGCTGGGAGTATTGGCAGGTGGGCGGGTTTCTGGCGCTGTGGGTCATCGGTTACGGTTTCGTGCAATCGTTGGCACCCTATTTCACAGGCAAACAACGCGGTGCAGTTCCAGATGGCAGAACCGCCCTGCATTGGGCATTGCCTTTGGCGGCTGTTCCGGCCCTGATGGCGCTGGCACTGAATGCCGACTGGCCGGCTGCCGTTGTATTAGTGCTTGGGTTGGGCATCTTTGGCGCAGTATTCGCCATCAACTCTTCGTTGCACAGCTATTTGATTCTGAGCTATGCCAAACAAGACGGGGTGTCTTTGGATGTCGGTTTTTACTATATGGCCAACGCCATGGGCCGTCTTCTGGGCACGGTGTTGTCGGGCTGGATTTACCAAAGCCAGGGCCTGGCGGCCTGTTTGTGGGTTTCAGCGGGCTTTTTGGCGTTAACGGCATTCATCTCTCAGGCACTTCCAAGGCATAATAAAGCCACTGCCTAGCCGAGACTCTGCCCATGCGTATTTGTGTTTATGCCGCCTCCAGCGCGCAGATCCACCCCGAGTTCGTTGCATCGGCGCAGGCGCTGGGTGAAGCCATTGCTTTGGCCGGGCACAGCTTGGTGTATGGCGGCGGCTCTACCGGATTGATGGGAGCCGTGGCCGACGGCGCATTGAGGCACGGCGGCGAAGTCATCGGTATTTTGCCGAAATTCATGGCCGACTTGGAATGGGGGCATCCGGGTCTGACCGAGCTGCAATTGGTGGAAGACATGCGCGAGCGCAAACACCGGTTGCTGACCGATTCCGATGCGGTGGTGGCACTGCCCGGTGGCTGTGGCACGCTCGAAGAGTTGTTCGAGGCGATTACCTTGAAACGGCTGGGTATCTATTTCAACCCGATTGTGTTGCTCAATACCCGAAACTACTACGCCAGTTTGCAGATCTTTCTGCAACAAGTGGTGGATGCCAAATTCATGAATGCCGAACACATCAACATGTGGTCAATGGTGGATTCGGTTGAGGCGGTATTGCCGGAAATTCTTGCTACCCCGAAGTGGCGCGAAGATGCGCGCGCGTACGCGGTGGTG
>JAHEBG010000104.1 GCA_024642445.1 Gammaproteobacteria bacterium
CGGTAACGGTGCCGCAATTGCAGGCAATGAAAGTTCGCGGCGAGCGTATCGCCAGCTTGACCGCATACGATGCCAGCATGGCGCGCGCTATGGATGCCGTGGGTATAGATGCGGTGTTGGTTGGTGATTCATTGGGAATGGTAGTGCAGGGCGCAGAAAATACAGTTTCTGTTTCCCTCGACGATATGATCTACCACAGCCAGTGTGTGGCCAAGGGTTTGCAATCGGCCTTATTGATAGCCGACATGCCGTTTCAGACCTATGCTACGCCTGAGCGTGCATTGGATGCCGCCGCTGCGCTTTTGGGCGAGGGAATGGCCAGCATGGTGAAAATGGAGGGTGCAGGATTTGTGCTCGAGGCCATAAATTTCCTGAGCACTCGCGATATCCCAGTGTGTGCGCATTTGGGGCTCACCCCGCAATCGGTGCTGAAAATGGGTGGTTTCAAAGTGCAGGGGCGTGATACAGAAGCCGCAAAAGCATTGCTCGCTCAAGCCATTGCGGTTGAGCAGGCCGGAGCCCAGCTTTTGGTTCTTGAATGCATGCCTTCATCGTTGGCGGCAGAAATCACTGCAGCACTCAAGATTCCCACAATCGGCATTGGCGCCGGCCCTGACTGTGATGGTCAGATACTGGTGTCCTACGATGCCTTGGGCATCAATTCCGGGCACCGCCGTCCGCGTTTCGTAAAAGACTTCCTCAAAAACAACGATTCCATCGAGGCTGCGTTCCGTCAGTATATACAAGAGGTCAAGAATGGTTCTTTTCCTCAGCCGGAACACGGGTACGCTTGATGTTGCAGATTCATGAAATAACGGCATTGCGGGCACAGGTTGCCGACTGGAAACACCAAGGCTTGCGTGTGGGTTTCGTACCCACCATGGGCAATCTTCATGACGGCCACTTCGCCTTGTTGGAGCTTGCCAAAAGCCGTTGCGAACGCGTGGTTTCCAGCATTTTCGTCAATCCAACTCAGTTCGGTCCTAATGAAGACTATGCACGCTATCCGCGTACCGAACAGCGGGATATTGATGGGTTAGCACGTAATGGTTGCGATGTGGCATTTCTGCCCAGTGCTGATGTCATGTATCCGTTCGGTATCAAGAATTATGTGCAGATGCATGTGCCGGGCATTACCGATATTCTATGCGGCGCGCATCGGCCCGGCCATTTCAACGGGGTGGCAACGGTGGTGGCGCGCTTGTTCAATATGGTGCAACCCGATGCTGCCGTTTTCGGCCGGAAGGATTACCAGCAACTGCAGGTCATTCGCTACATGACCCGTGAAATGAGCTTTCCTGTGGAAATCATAGCAGCACCCACGCTGCGTGAAGCATCAGGGCTGGCCATGAGTTCACGCAATCAATATTTATCCGATGACGAGCGCATAACCGCGCTGGAGGTCTTCCGCACCCTGCAGTTCATGCGCGATGCCTGTATTGCGGGCATTTCTTCCGATCATATCGAGCAACAGGCTTTCGAGCGCCTGGAAGCCAAGGGATTCGAAGTGGATTATGCTGAAATCCGCGCCGAGGATCTGGGCCGGCTTGCACGTGCACGGGGCAATGCACGGGTGGCTTTGATCGCGGCAAAACTGGGTCGAACCCGCCTCATCGACAATCTCGAATTCGAAATAATTTCTTAAGGTACAGGTATGTGGACTCCGCAAGATTGGCAGGTCTTATCCGAACATGCGGCGCGTTGCCGTACTCAGGCCATTTCGCAAATCATCGATGCAGAGCCGGACAGAGCGCAACGGTTTTCCCGTTCGCTTGGCCCGTTGTATTTCAATTTCGCACGCCAACATATCGATGCAGATGCCATGGCCGATCTGCAACAACGCCTGCTGGCATCGGGAATTGAAGCGCAGATCAAAGCGCTGTTCGATGGCGAGCGCATCAATGGCAGTGAAGACCGTTCGGTAATGCACACGGCATTGCGCAGTGATTTCGGGACATCGGATTTGGCGCGTGCCGCCCATCGCTCGGCACAGGGCGCCTTGGCACAGATGGAATCCCTCATAAGCCATTTCCGTGCCCAAGGTATAACCGATATCGTCAGTGTCGGCATCGGCGGATCCGATCTTGGACCACGTCTGGTCATGGACGCACTTGCCGGAGATACGCCATCGCCGTTCACGGTGCACTTTCTGAGTTCCGCCGACGGCATGTATCTTGACCGCACCATAGCAAGCCTGGATCCTGCACGCACGGCCGTGCTGTTGGTCAGCAAAAGCTTTAATACGCAGGAAACCCTGATCAACGGCGCCGTATTGAAACAATGGTTACCGGACAGCAGTCGTCTGTATGCCATTACTGCCAATTCTCAGCGTGCCGTGGATTTCGGTATTTCTGCGGACAATATCCTACCAATCTGGGATTGGGTAGGCGGGCGTTTTTCGGTTTGGTCTGCGGTTTCGTTCGCTACCGTGTTGGCTATTGGAATGCCGAGCTTCCGTGAATTCCTGCAAGGCGCCGCCGAGATGGATGCGCATTTTATGCAGGCGCCCGTCGACGACAATGTGGTGATGTGGCAGGCGCTACTGTCAGTCTGGAACCGAAATGGCATGCACTATCCAACCCAGGCTATTATTCCCTACGACGAGCGTCTGGCGATGCTGCCCGACCATCTGCAACAGGTGTTGATGGAAAGCTTGGGCAAGTCGGTCACCGAATCGGGTGAGCCTTGCCTGCAAGCCACTAGCCCGGTATTGATGGGCGCAAGCGGCAACCCCAGCCAGCACAGTTTTTTCCAGTATCTGCAACAGGGCATCGGCACGGTACCGATAGACTTCATCGGTGTTGTTGCATCCGGCCATTGTCAGCCGCAGAACCATCACTTTATTCTGGCCAATCTGCTGGCACAGGCCCAATCGTTGGCAAACGGGCAGGGCAGTGCCGATCCGCACAAGCGTTACCCGGGTAACCGCCCTTCAACGGTCATATTGCTAGAAAAACTGACGCCGTATGCGCTGGGAATGCTGATGGCGCTCTACGAGCACAGTGTTTTCGTACAATCGAAAATCTGGGGCATCAATGCCTTCGACCAATGGGGCGTTGAACTGGGCAAGCAGATTGCAACCACGCTGATGCCTTATGTAGAAGGCAATGCCCTTGATGCCGAGCGTTTGGACCCAGTAACACAGGCGCTTCTGCAACAAATGCTCAATCGCTGATACGCGCCTGCAGTTTGTGTAATGCCCATTGCACGTGCTCCCTTACCATGGGGCTTTCGTGTTCGGCGCGGTTGTGGAGCGCGGCAAGGGTTTCCGTATCGGGTTCGGCATTGCCCAAAGCAATGGCCACATTGCGCAGCCAGTTCAAATATCCGGTGCGACGGATGGCCGAGCCTTCGGTGTAGTGCAGGAATTCGGCTTCACTCCATGCGAAAGCTTCAATCAAACCCAAAGCGTCAAGGCGGTGACGAACCATGAAATCGGGCTCGACATGGCGTTTGGCGAATTTATTCCAGGGACAGATCAGCTGGCAATCGTCGCAACCAAAAATTCGGTTGCCGATGGCGCTGCGGAATTCTTCAGGAATGCTGCCCTGGTGTTCAATGGTGAGATAACTGATGCAACGGCGTGCATCCAGTCGGTTCGGTGCGATGATTGCTTGTGTCGGGCATATGTCGATGCAGCGTGTGCAGGTGCCGCAATGGCCCTGAGTGCTGATGGCGGTTCCTGTCAATGGCAAATCGGTATAGATTTCGCCAAGAAAAAACCAGGAGCCGTTGTCTTTGTCGATTAAACACGTGTGTTTGCCAATCCAGCCCAAGCCGGCATTTCTGGCCAGCGCCCGTTCCAGTGAAGGCGCCGAATCGACCAGTACCCGATAGGAAAAGGCACCGATTTCCGACTCGATGTACTGCGCCAGTTTTTTCAGGCGTTGGCGCAGGGTTTTGTGGTAATCACGGCCCAGCGCGTAACGGGCGATGTACGCTTGGCGTGGATTATTCAGGGTTTCCCAGGCTTGCGTGTCATCGTTGCCGTAATCCATGCGTACCGAAATCACCGATACTGTGCCTGGCTGCAGCAGCGACGGGATGGCACGCATATCGCCATGGCGCGCCATATAGTCCATTTGCCCGTGCTGGCCTTTAGCCAGCCAATCCTGCAAATGGGCGTTGTCAGCGCTCAGTTCGGCCTCGGCAATACCGAATCCGGTAAAGCCCAGCTCCCGGCTTTTTTTCTCTATTTTTTCCTGCAGGGCCTGCACATCCATGCGCAGAGTATAAAATGCTTTGCATGTCAGATACGAATTCCCTAAATAAGCACGTGCATTCGGACACGCCGGAGCACACCGAAAATATGGCTATTGCACTGGCTTCGGAATGCCCCGATGCCGCTGTGTTGTATCTGTATGGCGCACTGGGTGCCGGGAAATCCACGTTTGCGCGCGCATTTCTAAGGGCATTGGGCGTACAAGGTGCGATTAAGAGCCCAACGTACACCTTGTTGGAAGCGTATGTGTTAGCGAACGGTCAGGATGCCGTGCACATGGATTGTTACCGTATGGCGCAGCCCGACGAGATCGACTATCTCGCTTTGGACGCCTTTGACGGCACAATGAAGGTTCTACTGGTGGAATGGCCGGAAAAGGCTGCGGGCCGATTGCCCCCGCCTGATATCGAAATTCAACTGGAAATGGCTGGGGATGGCAGGCGTATAGGAATGCGCGCAGTCACGGAAAAAGGCCGGAACTGGTTGAATTCGGGCAGTTTTTAGCTCACCTACAGCACTTCTCTCATGCATTTTGAGAGTAATATAGAATAAACACTTGATTTAATTGAAAAGCGGTGGTTCAATGAAGCCATATGCACCCCGAAAACTGATGCCTATGAATACCATCGCCCGAAAAATTACTGGAATTGCCCTGTTATCCCTTGCCTGTGGCCTAGTGGCCGGTTCGGCACTGGCGGTCAATACGGTCTCCAATATGGTGCTTCTGCAAGACGGAAATGCCACCAAGGCTTTGATTGATATAGCAGAAAAACCCAGCTTCAAAAGTTTTGTGCTGGCCGGCCCTAACCGTGCAGTTCTGGATATCGATGCCGTTCAGCCGCTTGCCATGTCGGCACTGCCAGCGCCGAACGGTTTGGTTTTGTCGGTACGCCAAGGAAAAACCGCTACAGGTATCCGTTTAGTTTTCGATTTGGCACAGCCGGCAAATGTGGAGAGTCGAGTACTGTCCGATGGCGGAAAATCTAGGCTAGAACTGTCTTTAGCGCCCATTGCGCGTGATCCCGCAGCCATTTTGAGTCAAGCACCAA
>JAHEBG010000105.1 GCA_024642445.1 Gammaproteobacteria bacterium
CGGCTCTGCTGCAATGGGAACCGAATAATGACTGATCGGGTAAATGTGGTTGAGGTTTCTCCGCGTGACGGCTTGCAGAATGAAGCCACCTTCATCGTCACCGAAGATAAACTGGAACTCATAACACGCTTAATACGGGCCGGGATGCAGTGCATTGAAGCTACGGCATTCGTCAGCCCGAAATGGGTGCCGCAGATGCGTGATGCCGCCGAGCTTTTTCAGCAATTGCCTAAAACCACGGACTGCCGTTTTCCGGTGCTGGTTCCCAATCTGCAAGGCTATACACGTGCCGTGGCTTGCGGCGTCAAAGAGGTTGCGGTATTCGGCGCAGCTTCGGAGGCGTTCAGTGAACACAATATCAATGCCAGTATTGATGAAAGCTTGGAACGCTTCATTCCGGTGTTGGCACAAGCCAAAGCCGATGGTATCGCCGTACGCGGTTATGTTTCCACGGTATTGGGATGCCCATACCAAGGCCATGTGCCGGTAGCCGATGTGGTGCGCGTGGCAAAGCGCCTTTACCAAATGGGTTGCTATGAAATCTCACTGGGCGACACCATCGGTGTGGGCACACCGAAAGCCGCACGCAACATGCTCAATGCCGTTGCCACAGAAGTACCCATGGCCCATCTTGCCGTGCATTTTCACAATACGTATGGTCAAGCGCTGGCCAATGTTTTCGCTTGCCTTGAAGCCGGTGTGCGTACCGTGGATGCCTCGGTTTCAGGCACCGGCGGCTGCCCGTATGCTAAAGGTGCCAGCGGCAATCTGGCCACCGAAGATCTGATTTATAGCTTGCATGGCATGGGTTTTGATACCGGTGTGGATTTGGCCGTTTTAATTGAAACGGGCGCCTGGCTGAGTGAAAAACTGGGCCGCGCCAGCAACAGCAACGTAACCCGGGCCCGCATCGCATGAAAAACCGCAACTGGAAAATCCGCCCCATTACTGCCCACGACGACACCCGCATGGCCAGCATTATCCGCTCGGTCATGCCTGAGTTCGGCGCCAACGGTGACGGCTTCGCCATCAACGACCCCGAAGTGGACTGGATGAGCCGCGCTTACAGTGCGCCACGCACGGCCTACTATGTGGTGGAATTAGAAGGCCTGGTCATGGGCGGCGGCGGCATTGCGCCGCTGGAAGGCGCCAGCAACCCACGTATTTGCGAACTGCGAAAAATGTATTTCATGCCGGCATTGCGCGGCCAAGGTGCCGGAATGGCTCTGATGGACATTTGCCTGGCCAAGGCCCGTGAGTTTTCCTTTGAGCTGTGTTATCTGGAAACCCTGAACGGCATGGACTCGGCCATGGCGCTATACCATAAAGCCGGATTCCGCTCGTTGGATAAACCCATGGGCAACACCGGTCATGGTGGCTGCAATCGGTTTTTTTCCAAGTCGCTTTAAGCACCGCGTAAACGGCAGTGCGCTTGCATACAGCCGGATTTGCTAAAATGGTTTCTTTCGCCTAAAGGTTCACTCATGGAACTGTCCAACGTTCGCGCCGTCATCACCGGCGGCGTATCCGGCCTCGGCTTTGCCGTAGCCCAGCACATCGTAGCCCAGGGCGGTAAAGCCGTACTGTTCGACATCAACGATGAAAAATCCCTCGAAGCCCTGAACACGCTGGGTGAAGGTAACGGCCATTATTTCAAAACCGATGTCACCGATGAGACGCAAGTGGCCGAAAACATGGCGAAAGCCAAAGACGCTATGGGTGGCTTGAATACCGTGGTCAACTGTGCCGGTATTCTGGGTGCGGGTCGTGTGCTTGGGCGTGAAGCCAGCATGCCGTTGGCGCAATTCGCCACCACCGTAAAAGTCAATCTGATCGGCAGTTTCAATGTGGCCAAAGCCGGTGCCGAACTGATGCAACACAACACTGCCGGCGAAGATGGCGAGCGCGGCGTTATCATTCATACCGCTTCCGTGGCTGCGTTTGATGGCCAAATCGGCCAAGCCGCGTACTCGGCATCCAAAGGCGGCGTGGTGGGCATGACACTGCCTATGGCCCGTGAACTGGCGCGTTTCGGTATCCGTGTCATGACCATCGCACCTGGCATCTTCTGGACACCGATGGTGGATTCCATGCCTGAAGCCGTGCAGCAGTCGTTGTCGGCCTCCATCCCCTTCCCTTCGCGTTTGGGCAAGCCGGAAGAGTATGCACAGACTGTAGCGTTCATTCTGCAGAACCGCTACCTAAACGGTGAAACCATCCGCTTGGACGGCTCGGTCCGTCTGGCCGCAAAATAACCCTGGAGCCCCGCATGAAAGCAGCAGATGTAAAAAAAGGCAATGTGGTTGAGCACAATGGCACTGTGTACCAAGTACGTGATATTGAAAGATCGGCGCCGCAGGGCCGCGGTGGCAATGTCACGTTTCGTTTCACCATGTACTCGGTTCCCGGAGGCAACAAATACGATTTAAGTCTGCGCGCCGATGATGAATTGAAAGAGCTCGATCTGGTTCGCCGCGAAGCCAGTTTTTCCTATATGGACGGTGATGCGTTTGTTTTTCTGGACAGCGAGGACTTCACCCCGTACATGCTGGATGCCGATTTAGTCGGCGACATGGCCGGCTATATTACCGAAGGCCTGGAAGGCGTCTATGTTCAGCTGATAGATGACGCACCGGTAGCCATCCAAATGCCGCCGAGTGTGGTACTGGTGGTGGTAGATACGCCGCCGGAACTGAAGGGCGGCACCGCCACCAAACGCCCAAAGCCGGCCAAACTCAGCACCGGCATTGAGATTCAGGTGCCCGAGTATATTGCTAATGGCGAGAAAATTTACGTTTCTACCGTTACTGGCGAATTCGGCGGACGCGCTTAACCCGCGTTTGCAACGTAGCCCGGGTTGTGTTGCAACCACTTGCAGGCCATGCGCTGGATGGATGGATCGACATCATCCCGCTCTGCCAGCTCGGCAACCGGAATCCATGCCAGCCCTAGCGATTCGGCATTCTGCACCAAGGCTTCATTACCGCCGGCTCTGACCACAAAGCGCATATCGAAGTGCCAGTGCGCCGGCTCGTTGCCGCGTGCGGCAATTTCATGGCAATCCAGATCAAAAATTTCAGTTGCCACTTCAAGTCCGGTTAAACCGGTTTCTTCTTCAGCCTCACGCAAAGCAACCTGCGCCATATCGGCATTGCCATCGGCATGGCCGCCAGGTTGTAGCCAGCGGTTCAATTTCCGATGGTGCATCAAAACCGCACGTGTGCCGTCCGCCGATACCAACCATGCCGAGCCGGTGAGATGGCCACTGAGCAAGCGACGCTCGCAACAATCGGGATTGACCGCTATAAACGCCTCGTAGTGTGCTTTCAGCTGCAATTGCTGGCTGCACTCCGGCCGGTAATTGCCCAGCAATTCCAATAACTTGCTTTGTGATGGCGTCATGGCGACGATTAATTTCCTGAATCTATCGTAAAGGGCTTTACCCCTGCGTTCATCTAGCTTAAGGTATTTGGGTTCGTCTGTGTTCGACAACAACACCACTGCTATCCAGCGTATAAAACTATAGGGAGAGTTTCATGCTATTTGATCGGGTTAAACCCCTGGACCAAATTATGGCAACAGCCGAGAAAAAAAGCCTTAAACGGCAACTCGGGCCTGTTCAATTAACGTTACTCGGCGTCGGCGCCATCATCGGTACCGGTATTTTTGTTCTGACCGCGGAAGCCGGCCAAAAAGCCGGCCCTGCTATGATGATCGCTTTCGTCATTGCGGCATTGGTATGTGCCCTGGCGGCACTGGCCTACGCTGAGCTGGCCTCGATGATTCCGGTTTCCGGTTCGGCTTACACCTACTCCTACGGCGTCTTCGGCGAAGGCCTGGCCTGGACCGTGGGTTGGGCATTGGTGCTGGAATATGCAGTTGCCGCAGGTGCGGTGGCCGTGGGTTGGTCGGGTTACATGAACGGGCTGTTGATCAGCGCAGGCATCCCCCTGCCCGAAGTGTTCCGAACCGGCCCCTATGACGGCGGATTATTCAATATTTTGGCGTTCTGCATCACCTTGTTGATTACCGGCCTTCTGATTCTCGGTACCTCGAAAAGTGCGAAAGTGAACGCAGTTCTGGTCAGCATCAAAGTTGCGGCCCTGATTGCATTCATCTGGTTTGCACTTCCAGCCGTACAAGATGAAAACTTCAAACCGTTCTTCCCAACCGGCTGGGGTAGCCCTATGGGCGGCATTGGCGTATTGGGTGCAGCTGCATCGATCTTCTTCGCCTATGTGGGTTTCGATGCTGTGTCGACCGCTGCTGAAGAAACCGAAAACCCGAATCGCAATATTCCTATTGGATTGATCGGTTCGCTGCTGATTTGCACGGTGTTCTACCTGCTGGTGGGCTACGGTGCCGTGGGTGCCATGGGTTCCCAGCCGATGCTGGATGCCAACGGCATTGCCTTCCATCCGGGCAGCCCGGAACTGGCTGCCGCCTGTAAAGGTTCGGAAGCGTTGGTCTGCAGCAAAGAGCCGCTGGCACATGTATTGCGCGTTCTTGGTATGCCGGGTATCGGCAATATGATCGGACTGGCTGCCGCACTGGCCCTGCCATCGGTGGTGTTGATGATGATTTACGGCCAAACCCGTATTTTCTTCGTGATGTCGCGTGACGGCTTGTTGCCGGAAGCACTGTCCAAGATTCATGAAAAATATCAGACCCCGCACATCATCACCATGATCACCGGTGCTGGCGTGTCATTGTTTGCTGCCCTTTTCCCGGTCGGCATCCTGGCCGATATTTCGAACTCCGGAACGTTGTTCGCGTTCTTCATGGTGGCCATCGGTGTGATGGTACTTCGGATCAAACAACCCGAGCGTCACCGTCCGTTCCGCGTCAAGTTCGTCTGGCTGGTTTGCCCGCTGGCCGTTCTCGGCACCTTGCTGCTGTTCCTCAATCTGTCGGTTTACACCCTGTCGCTGTTCTTTGGCTGGGCTATTCTCGGGTTGGTGGTGTACTACCTGTATGGCCGCAAAAACAGCCATCTGGGCAATGGCACCGAACCGGCATAACGCTGAGTTCCATAAACGAAAACGGCGCCTTCGGGCGCCGTTTTTTTATTCCTGAGGTAAATCTTCATCGTCTGTATCGGTTTCGGACTCAAGCCCGAGAATTTTCAAGCTATCGGATTCACTTAGGCTTTCAACGCCTTTGAGACGCTTTTCAATTGCACGCGTGCGCGTACCCGCCTGATTAAGCGTGTTACTGACCGTGCCGATTT
>JAHEBG010000106.1 GCA_024642445.1 Gammaproteobacteria bacterium
CTTGTTTTATGTCGGGGTAATGTTGCCGATGTGGGCCAGTTATATAGTCAAAGCCTACAGTTGGACGGTGATTCTGGCTAAAGGCGGAATAGTCTACTGGGTTCTCGATAAATTAAGCTTGTTAACTGCGTTGGATATGTTATTGGCGTTGCCTTATGTCGGTGGCTCAACGCTTTCCACCTCGAACATCGGCCGATTCATGGTGTTCACCTACCTTTGGCTGCCGTTCATGATATTGCCCATTCAGGCGGCAATCGAGCGCGTTCCAGGCAATCTGATCCAGGCATCCATGGACCTCGGTGCCAACGCCACGGACACGTTCAGGCATGTTTTGCTGCCACTGGCATTTCCTGGTGTGGTTGCGGGTTCCATATTCACGTTTTCTCTGACACTTGGCGATTACATCATTCCAACTCTGATCGGACCCTCCGGGCTGTTCATTGGCAATTTCGTGTACGTGCAGCAGGGGGCTGCCGGCAACATACCCTTGGCTGCGGCATTTACCGTGGTACCTATTGTGCTGATTGCACTGTATCTGGCTTTGGCTAAACGCTGGGGAGCGTTCGATGCTCTCTGATAGGCCACCCCGGTTACTTAGAACCGTGGCCTGGTTGGTCTTGGCATTCATGCATTTTCCAATTTTGGTGATAGCCATGTATGCATTCAATACGGAAACCAGTTCTTTCAGTTTTCCATTGCAGGGTTTCACGTTGGAGTGGTTTGCCAAGGCGTTATCGCGCGAGGATGTGAAAGCTGCCGCCTGGCTTTCCGCTACAATCGCGGCGCAAGCAACTTTGGTCGCGATAGTACTCGGCACGATGGCATCCGCGGCGCTGTACCGGGCCAGGTTTTTCGGAAAGGAAGTGATCACCCTGTTGTTCATTCTGCCGATAGCTTTGCCGGGCATCGTTACGGGTATTGCCTTGCTTTCAGCGTACAGGATGGCAGGCATTGAAACTGGGGTTCTTACCATTGTCGCCGGCCATGCCACTTTCTGCATTGTTGTGGTTTACAACAATGTCATTGCTCGCTTCCGAAGGTCATCGCCTTCCATGCTGGAAGCCTCAATGGATCTTGGAGCGGATGGTTTCCAGACCTTCCGTTACATCGTGCTTCCCAATATAGCAACGGCGCTTTTGGCCGGGGGTATGCTGGCATTCGCACTGAGTTTCGATGAAATCATCGTTACTACGTTTACCGCGGGCAGCGAGCGCACCTTGCCAATCTGGTTGCTCAACCAGCTGTCCAAGCCACGCGATACGCCCATCACCAACGTTGTTGCGCTGATGGTGATGCTGGTGACCATGTTGCCGATTTTGGGCGCGTATTACCTAACCAAAGGTACCGACAGCTCAGCCGGTTCCGGAAAATAACAGGAGATAAGTTATGCAAACGCAGATGTTGATCAATGGCCAGCTGCAAGCAGGGCAAAGCGATGTATTGCCCATTTACAATCCGGCCAGCGGGGAAGTGCTGGTAAAGATTGCGGAGGCCAGTCCGGAACAGGTGGCTGCTGCCGTGACCGCCGCTGCAAGGGCTTTTTCAGGGTGGAGCATTTTAACGCCGAAAGACCGAGCTACGGTTTTATTGAAAATCGCCGATCGTGTCGAACAGCATGCTGAAGCACTGGCAAGGTTGGAGTCGCAAAATTGCGGCAAGCCCTACAGTGCAGCGCTGAATGATGAAATGCCTGCCATCGCCGATGTATTCCGGTTTTTTGCCGGCGCTACCCGTTGCCTGAACGGTTCGGCTGCTGCAGAGTATCTGCCAGGCCATACCTCGATGATCCGCAGAGACCCGGTCGGCGTAATTGCTTCCATTGCCCCATGGAACTACCCCTTGATGATGGCGGCATGGAAAATGGCGCCGGCACTGGCGGCCGGCAATTGTCTGGTGTTGAAGCCCTCTGAAATCACTCCGCTGAGTGCACTGCATTTTTTCGAGATCATCGCCGATATCGTGCCGGCCGGGGTCATCAATATCGTATTCGGTCGTGGCGCTTCGGTCGGGCAGCCGTTGGTGAGTTCACCGGAAGTGCGGATGCTTTCTCTTACGGGTTCCATCGCCACCGGACAGAAAATGCTCGAAGAGGCGGCAAGATCGCTGAAACGAACGCACCTTGAGTTGGGGGGCAAGGCGCCGGTGATCATATTCGATGATGCCGATATCGCTTCGGCAGTGGAGGGGATTCGGACATTCGGCTATTACAATGCAGGCCAGGACTGTACTGCAGCCTGCCGGATCTATGTCCAGGACAAGGCTTACGAGAATTTCGTAGCCGACCTTACCTCGGCGGTTTCCAGCATACGTTGCGGCAGTCAGGATGAGGAGGGTGTGGAAATGGGGCCTTTGGTCAGTCAAGCGCACCATCAGCGTGTCGCCGAATTCATTGACAGGTGCCGTACTCAAAGCCATTTGGAAATTACCACCGGCGGTCAAAAAGTCGAGGGTAATGGCTATTTCTACCAACCCACGGTAGTGGCAGGCGCCACCCAGAACGATGAAATTGTGCGTAAAGAAGTATTCGGGCCTGTGGTTTCGGTTTCGCGTTTCAGCGATATCGATCAAGCCATACGCGATGCCAATGACAGCGATTACGGTTTAGCCTCATCGGTTTGGACGGCCGATATCGGCAAAGCCATGCGTGTTAGCGCAGAGCTTCAGTACGGTTGTACCTGGGTCAACACCCATTTCATGCTTTGCAGCGAAATGCCGCACGGCGGCACCAAACAATCCGGCTATGGCAAAGACATGTCAATGTACGGCCTGGAAGACTACACCACCATCCGGCATGTAATGATCAAGCACTGATCCGCATCGCTTGGAACTATCGGTCGATGCCGATGGCCCAGGCTTTCAGTGCCTCCAATACAACCTGTTTGTCAGGTTCGGCAGCGATGTGCTTATCGCAGTCGGTCAGGTACTGCGCCAGCTTGTCATCGCTGATACGTTCGTTTTTAAAGGCCAGCCACTGGCTTTTTTCACGCGCATCGAGAGTATCCGGCCAATTGCGGGCACGATAGCGGAAATACAGCTCACTCAGGCGGGCATCATTGAATACCAGCGGAGCAGTGCCCTTGCTGGATCGGGCTTTGCCGAATCTGGCCTTATCGGAGCGGTCAAAGAAACCGCTGTACAGCGCACCGTCCGGATCACTGTCGTCAAACACCCGTGCTTTTCCGAACACGATCGACAGTTTTTCACGGATGCCCGGTAAAGCGGAATGCAATTGTTCCTGTATGGCCATGGCCTGCCCGATGTCGATCTGCAATCGTTCGGTATCCGGCTTGATGCCGAGGGGCTTCATATCTTCGGCTTCGAAAACAACCGGGCAACGGTTGTGGTGGATTTCCTTGATGCCAATGCGCAGCTCATTTTCAGGCATGTCAGCGCGTGGCGTAAACAGATTCAATTCAATCTGTTCCGGCGTGTAATCGATGAGTTTTAGTGCCTGTGCACGTAACTCAACGGCTACGGTACGAGTTTTTATTTGCGGATGCAGCATTAGCGGCAGCATCAGACCTGTGCAAGCCTGCTGGGTCGGGAATTGGCCGGACACATGCAATATTCTTCGATTGCGTTCAAGCGCGAGTTTGTCGGCAACAATGTTTTTATCACGGAGTGAAAGGGTGTACTGCCAAAGCCCCGGAGCCGAATTTTTTATTTTTCTTGCCAGATTGATCAGGCTTCGTACATCCGACAGTGCTTCATGAGCTTCGCCTTCGAAACAGTCATTGGCCTTGGCCAGATGTTCCAACTTGAAGCTGGGCTGGCCGTCGTCACGTAAAGGCCATTGCAAGGCATCCGGCTGCAGGGCGTACACCGCACGCATCACATCCAGAAGATCCCAACGTGAATTGCCGCCGGCATACTCCCGTTCGTAGGCATCATAGAAATTTCGATACAAAGCAAAGCGTATGAACTCATCATCGAACCGCAGGCTGTTGTAACCCAGAGCGCAGGTATTGGGCTGGCTGAACTGCGCATGCAACTGTGCCATGAAATCCGCCTCGCAAAGGCCATTTTCGAAGGCGTACTGCGGCGTTATGCCGGTAATCATGGCCGCTTCCGGCTCCGGCAGAAAGTCGTCGGCAGGTTTGCAGAACAGGGATATCGGTTCGCCGATGGCATTCAATTCGGTATCGGTGCGGATCCCGGCAAACTGGGAAATACGGGTTTGCCGCGGGTTGCGGCCGAAGGTTTCGAGATCGAACCAGAGAAAACTATCCGACATGCAAGGGCTCAAGCTGTTGATGTATCAGCTCTGAAGCTAAACCGTAATCGACGTCTGAAATATCGGAAATTTCCGAACAGAGGGTCTGAAGTATCCGGCGCTGGATCTGACCGCGTTCGAATGCCACGGCGTAAGGCACGCGCTGAAAACTGACCATGCTGTAACGCGGGATGAACCGATCGGGATGGCGCTCAGCCAGTTCGCGTTCCAAGGCTCTTTGCAATAGAAACTGCGCATCATCTACCTTGTCGCGCATTTCAATATAGTTTTCCAAAGCCATGGTTTGGATGGCTTCGGCATTGCGCATGCGTTCGGCTTCAAAGCGTTCGATAGCCGCAGCCCAGTCGGATTCTTCTTCGATGGCCTGCACCAAGGCCAGACAATCTTCAAAGGCACAGTTCATGCCCTGCCCATGGAAAGGCACCATGGCATGCGCGGCATCACCCAGAAGTACCACGCCGTCACGGTGATGCCAGGTGTCCAAGTACAGTGTGGACAGAGGACTCTGCGGGTTGTTGCGCCAATCGTATTCGAAGTCGGATATGACTTCGAAGGCGTCTGCAAACTGCTCAAGGAAGAACGCACGCGCCTGCTGATGTGTTTGTATTTGATTGAAGCCCGGATCGCCTTCCGCAGGAAGGAACAAGGTTACGGTAAAGGTTTTTTCGGTATTGGGAAGGGCAATGCACATGAACCCGCCACGGGGCCAGATGTGCAGACTGTTGCCATCCATGCGGAATTGCTGGTTCTGGTCCGGCGCAATTTCCAATTCCTTGTAATGGTGCCCGAGTGACTCCCAGCGTTCATTGACTTTACCCTGTTGCACCAGATTGTAGCGTACCGACGATCCGGCGCCGTCGGCGCCAATCAGTTGTGAATAGGGTTCAATATGGCTGCGGTCGTAATGCTCGATACGCAGGGTTTTGTTGTCAAAATCAATGTCTCCTATTCGGGCATTGAATTGAATATGAACACCCTGGGCTTCGGCCGCAT
>JAHEBG010000107.1 GCA_024642445.1 Gammaproteobacteria bacterium
CCGGCCACATCATGCAATTCGCGTGAGATACGCAGCCGCTCCGAGTCGCGGACACTGGCATCCAGTAAGCTGCGGGTGCCCAGCAACTCGGCATTGATGGCGGCCAATGCGTCGCGTGTGCTTTCGGCCGTAAAGGCATACCACGAGGTAATGGCGGCAAAACCCTGAAAGCTCATGTACATCAGGGTCATGACCAACGGTGAGCTAAAACCCCAAATACGCGCATAAATGAAATACACGGCAATGTTGCAGGCAATGAAGATTCCGGCTGCCGCGCGTGTTGGCCACGATTGCGCTACCTGGGCCATCACGATGATCAGCAATATCGGCAATGACCCGGCGCGCACTAGCAACATCAGCAGCAAGGCAATGAACAACTGTGCGAGTACCACACCGCGGTTTTTTTTGGGCCAGATAAAAAAGGCGAGAAAGCCCAGATGCAAGGCCGCCAGAAGCGCGACGGGTGTTGGCGATGACAGCCAATCTGTCGTTGCCGGATTTCCCCATAGCAATTCAAAGCCAATAGCGCCCCATGCCAGTAATCCGGCCAGGCTTAAGGGGTAGAGCAAGGTTTTCAGAAATTCGCGCATGGTCACAGCATGACGGTATTTTCCATTGCGCTCAAGGCGCTTCATGCAGAAAGTGACTTTCGGCAGGTGCAATACATGACGCCCGGCACCTGAATGCTCAGATCTTGCACAGCACACTGTAAGCCTACTTCGGGAGCAAGCTATGGAACATTACGACCTTGTAAAATGGATGCATGCCGGTGTTGGCGTTGTGGCATTGAGCACCTTTTGGTTGTCTGGATTGACCCGTAAGGGCAGTGCCGTACATAAGGCCTCGGGCAAGCTCTACTTGTTGGCAATGGCTTTCATTTTGATCAGCGCTACGGTGATGATTGTTATGTTTTCCATTCGCCCAAAGCCGCCTGGCGATACATTCTTGAACTATTTGGCGGTCTTTCTGGGCTATCTGGTGGTTATTACCAGCAACAGTGTGTGGTGCAGCTGGCGTGCCATCCGCGATAAGCGCGATTGGCCGCGCTATACAGGTAATGTCTATAAGGCTCTGATGGTGTTGAACGGCCTGAGTGGTCTGGCTGTTGCCAGCATTGGTTTATTTGGCGGCACTCAGATGGCATTGATTTTTACAGCGTTTTCTTTAATTGGCATCACCGGTGCCGTGCGCATGTGGCGGTTCGCACGTCAGCCACCAACGGATCCGCGCTGGTGGCTGAAACAGCATTTCAGCGCAATGATCGGTAACGGCGTGGCAACCCATATTGCCTTCCTGTCCATTGGCTTGCCGAAACTGATGCCGCAGTTGTCGGGGCCGGTATTGCAGAATATGGCTTGGCTGGGCCCGCTTACGATTTCGATTATTGCGGGCGTGTACTTGAAGCGTAAATACGCGGCGCCAGCAAGACAATAAGTTTCTCTTACTGGGCGCGCAATGTGGTCATCGGCGGCACACGCGTTACATGCCGTGCCGTCCATAGACCGGCCGCCAACGCCAGTGCCGTTCCGCCCATGACCCCGTATAACAGCAAGCCGGATTCAAAACGCCAGGGCAGTCCGAACACCTGTACGGTGATCAAGCCCGCCAACGTACTGGCGGCCAATGCCGCTACCAATCCGGCAAGCAGCCCCAGGCTGCCAAATTCCGTGGCTTGCGCCAAGCGTAATTGCCGCCTTGAAGCGCCAAGTACACGCATGACACCGGCTTCCTGCAAACGCTCATCCTGCGAAGCCTGTACGGCTGCTGCCAACACTAACAAGCCGGCCAGTAGCGAAAAATAAAAGACTGCTTCCACTACCCGGCTCACCTGTGCAACCGTATTGCGTACCTGCAACAGCACGGCGTCGATGTCGATGATGGAAATGTTCGGGTAGGTGCGCACTAATCCATCCAGTGCACCGACTTTGCTCGCAGGGAGGTGCACGGCGGAAATATAGCTGGCGGAAAATCCGTTGAGTGCGCCGGGCGAAACCACCACGAAGAAGTTGGGTTTGAAGCTTTCCCATTCCACTTTACGCAAGCTGGTGATTTGCGCTTCCAGTACCGTGCCAGCCACATCAAAACGCACGCGGTCACCCAGTTTCCAAGCTAAGGCTTCAGCGAACCCTTCCTCTACCGAAATCTGCGCCGGGCCGGAATAATCCGCCGGCCAATAGGTGCCTTGCGTAAGGGTGTTATCTTTGCCAAATTCTGTGCTGGAAGACAGATTGAACTCACGCTCAGCCAAACGCCGGGCGCGATCTCCGGCTTCACCGAAATCGGCGGCGCGAACGGCTTTGCCGTTAACTGCGAGCAATCGCGCACGTACCATCGGGTACAGCGTTGGCTGTGCCAAACCTTGGGCCTTGGCATAGGCTGCCACGCCCGGCACCTGCTCGGACTGCACGTTGATCACAAACCGGTTCGGTGCATCGGCCGGTAAGGTTTGTTGCCAACGGCCGAGCAGATCGGTGCGCACGAACAGCAGCAACAACAACGCCATCAGGCCTATGCCCAGTGCCGTAACCTGGGTAAGGGTCATGCTTTGATGGCGGCTCAAATTGGCCAAGCCGTAACGCCACGGGCCTTGCAGGCGCTTGCGTACGCGCTTCAACACAAACAGCAGAACAGCGGCGGTTCCGGCAAGCAGTGCTGCAGTGCCGGCAATGCCACCGAGCATGAGTGCGCCAAGTGTTGCCGAGCCGGCTTTCCACCAGAGCAATGCCGCCAGACCGCCTAAGCCCAGCAGTGTCACGCTCAAGGCACTGGCTTCGCGCAGCGGCACATCACGGCGCAATACGCGCAATGCAGAAACCCTTCGCAAGGCCAATACCGGCGGTACCGCAAAGGCCGTTAACACAGTGAAACCCACAGCAAAGCCCGCCACTATGGAAGCGCCTCCGGCCGAGGGCAACACCACACCCAGCGCGCTGCCCAGCCATTGGCCCAGTACGAACTGAAGCGCCCAAGCCAGTGCCACGCCCAAGCCCGTGCCCAGCAGGCCAAGAAGGAGCAACTCACCCAGTTGGATAGAAACCAGCGTGGCTTGACTGGCACCCATGCAACGCATCAGTGCACTGGAATCCAAATGCCGCTGGCTGTGACGGCGTGCGGCCAATGCCACCGCCACCGCAGCCAGAATTAAGGAGACCAATGCCGCCAGCGATAAAAACCGATTGGCACGGTCAAGTGCCGAGCGGATTTCCGGACGCGCATCGTCGGCAGTTTCCAGGCGTTGCCCGCGTTGCATTTGTGCGCGTTGCTGTTTGTTGAAACTTGCTACCGCAGATGGCGAACCGGCCACCACCATGCGGTATTGAATACGGCTGCCGGGTTGCACCAGACCACTGGCCGGAAGGTCGGCCATGGCCATCAGCACTTTCGGGGCTACGTTGAAATAATCCAGCGCTGCATCCGGTTCACGTATTAAGAGTGCGCTTACCTTCAGCTGCAGTGCGCCCACACCCACACTATCGCCAATAGCCAACTGCAATTTGCGTGCGGCATCGGTTGAAAGCCATACGCTGCCGGCTTCCGGGCCACCACGCACATTTTCTACTGACGCACCGGGTTGCCGCTGGATTTCGAATCGCCCGCGTAACGGAAAGGCCGTGTCCACGGCGCGGATCTGGGCCAAGCTCACGGCGTTTGCCGATTGCACCATGCTGGGAAAGGCGGCGGTCTGTGCCTGCGTCAGGCCAAGTCGGCCGACAAGTGCACTTACCGACGCCGGTATCGGCGTATCGGCGCGCAGCGCGGCATCGCCACCCAGCAATCGGTTGGCTTCCTGACGTAGACCGTATTCTGCACGCTCGGTGAGCATGCCCACAGCAGTGACCGCCATCACTGCCAACATCAGCGCCAATACCATTAGCTGTACTTCACCGGCGGCCATGTCCCGCCGGGTTTGTCGCCAGGCCAGCTTCCATCGGCTCACGGTGCAATGCTGCCGGCATGCAGGCGTAACTGCTGGCTGCAGCGTGCCGCCAGGCGTTCATCATGGGTGACCAATACCAAGGTGGTGCCGCGGTGGGCATTCAACTCGAACAGCAGATTGGCAATAGCATTGCCGGTATCGGTATCCAGATTGCCGGTAGGCTCATCGGCAAACAAAATGGCGGGATCCACCACGAAGGCGCGGGCAATCGCTACCCGTTGTTGCTCGCCACCCGATAATTGTTTCGGGTAATGGTGCAGGCGTTCGGCTAAACCGACTTTGCCCAGAATGCTACGTGCGGCGTCTTCCGCATCGGCATCGCCGCGCAGTTCCAACGGCAGCATCACGTTTTCCAGTGCGGTCAATGCCGGCAGCAATTGAAAGCTTTGGAACACGAAGCCCACCGATGCGCCGCGCAGCTTGGCACGGCCGTCTTCGTCCAGCGCATTGAGGTCGTTCCCAAGAATCTGCACGTGGCCTTCACTGGGCGTGTCCAATCCTGCCAGTAACGACAGCAGGGTGCTTTTGCCGGAGCCGGAAGCGCCCACAATGGCTAAGGTTTGTCCTTGTGCCAGCTCAAAGTTCACCCCGTGCAGAATTTGCAGTGCGTGGTCTGGAAGGCGGACCCGTTTGCCGAGATTTGTTACGCTGAGTGCTGTGCTCATGAAATTTTTCCTGGAGAGTCATGCAAAACCGGATTCGATTTTACCTACATGCAGTCTGCCACAAGCCATATCAAGGTTTTGTGTGTCTGGCTGTGATGTTATTGGCGTTGTCGGGGCCGGGCTACGCCAAACAAACCGTATTGGTCATGGGCGATTCGCTGTCAGCGGCCTACAACCTGCCGGCCGAGCAGGGCTGGGTGGCGTTGACTGCAGCACGTATGAAAACCACACACCCCGGCTGGCGAGTGGTCAATGCTAGTGTTTCCGGTGAAACCACCGCCGGTGGTCTATCAAGGTTGCCGGCCGCCTTGAAACAGCACAAACCGGTATTGGTCATATTGGAACTGGGCGCCAATGACGGTTTGCGCGGCTTGCCGCTGTCGCAGACGCGCAGCAATCTTCTGGCCATGGTTCGGCTTTCCAAAGCGCAGGGCGCAAAGGTGTTGATCATTGGCATACAGATGCCACCCAATTACGGCCCAGCCTATGCACAAGGTTTTGCCGCGATCTTCCCGGCATTGGCCAAACAGGAAAAAACCGCCTTATTGCCGTTTTTATTGCAACCGATTGCACTGGACCGCAGTTATTTCCTGCCTGACCAATTGCACCC
>JAHEBG010000108.1 GCA_024642445.1 Gammaproteobacteria bacterium
CAAAACTTTGTGTGGCCTGACGCAACGTATCCGGATCGCGCGGCAGAATCTTCCAACGCAGGGAACCGTCATTCCAACCGGCATTGACCAGTTTGGCAGCCATTGGCAGGGTAATGACCTGCTCTACGCCTTCCACGTTCGCCATATGCCAAGCGAAGCGATCGATGGTTTCCATGGCTTTGTAGCTGGTGGTGCAGGCTGAAGGCCCGGCTTCGACAATCACATTCATGGTGTCTACGCCTAGCGCGAACTTGGAGCTAATCAGTCGGGCGTCCTGGTTATAACGTGCCTCAGGACGCAACTCGGCCACACCCTGCTGGGCATCGCCGATCATCACCTGATTGCCACGGTACCAGGCCGCTGCCCAGATAACGGCGCCGATGCTGAGCACAACGGCCGCTGCTTTCGGTTGCGAGAGCTTCGACAGCGCTGCCCAGATTTTATCGAACTGGGTCAACTGACGCAGACGGAACGCACGCTTTTTATCCAGATTGCGCAGTTTGGTGTAACTGAGCAGGATGGGCAACAGAACCAGATCGGTAAGAATGGTCAGTGCCACACCTACCGTTGCCGTAATGGCCAGCTCGCGGATCATCTGGATGGGGATGACCATGATTGCGCCGAACCCGATACAGCCGGCCAGCAACGCCACGGTTCCGGGTATCAGCAGGGCTTTGAAGCTACGATGTGCGGCGGTGACCGGATCAACGGCATGGGCGGCACGCGCACGCAGTTCATCGACCGTACCCTCTTCCAGCCCACCGAAGAAAATCTCGCCGCGGAACCGGTTGATCATCTGCTCGCCATGACTGACCGCAATCGCGAATATCAGGAACGGCGTCAGCATGTTCATCGGATCGATGCCGAAACCCATTAACTTAAGTGCACCCAGCATCCAAACCACCGAAACCAGAGCGGCCAGAACGGTAAGTGATGCCAGCTTTACCGAGCTGGAGTACAGGAACAGCAATATCCAGGTGAAGGCAATGGTGATCAGGAAGAATTTGACGACACTCATGGCACCATCGGAAATGTCGCCGACCATTTTGGCGAAGCCGATGATGTGTACGCTGGTGTGTTCGTTCTCGTACTTCTTGCGAATGGATTCAAGCTGATTGGCGACTTTCTGGTAATCGAGCTTATTGACGTCGCTTTCCGGAATCAGATCGGCCCATACCATTGAGCCGGAATAGTCTTTTGCCACCAAGCGGCCGACGATACCGGCCTTGACGATATTGCTTTTGATTTTGGCGAATTGTTCCGGTGTACCTTCGAATCCTTCCAGGTTAGGCGTGAAATTCTGCGGAATGACATTGCCGCCGCTCAAACCGTCTTCCACCACCTCGATGAAACGCACGTTAGGCGTGAACAAGGATCGCGCCTTGGCATCGTCGGTCGCTTCCAGATTGATCACATCGTTGGTGATGTTTTCCAGTGTTTTCATGTACTCGGTGGAGAACATTTTCCCGTTCTCATCACCGCCGTCTTTTGCCATCACGGCAATCAAGACACGATTGGCACCGCCGAAATCGGCCATGTAATCGGTAAATGTGCGCATGTATTCATGCTGTAGCGGCACCTGCTTGTTGAAGCCGGCATCTACTTTCAGCTGGCTGGCGTAATAGCCCATAACACCGGTAATGATGACGAACAGCGACAGTACGATGCCTCGGTTCTTGAATATCAGGCGTTCAGCCATATCGTGGAAAGTACTCATGAATTGCTCCTTACTGAACGCTGCGGGTGAGTGTACCCAGATCGGAAGTCAGCAGATAATCGCCGTCACGGGCGATAGCGGCTGACAAGCCCGGAGACTGGCCACTGTCCATTTGCACATGGTGCGCGGTGAATTCGTTTTGACCGGATGCGCGCAACAACACGGTTCCATTACCGCCCACCAACACTACCGTGCCGCTGTCGTCTTGGAATCCACCCATTAGACTGGTGTCGGTATTGCTCTCAACTTTTTGCCAACTGCTGCCGGCATCATCGGTTTGGTAGACGTTTCCGCGCAGGCCATAGGCCAACAGGCGCTCTTCGCCCAAACTGACCAAGCCGAACATGGAGCCGGCATACGGAAGACGAATCTTGCTCCAGCTCGTTCCCTCATCCAGGGAACGGAAAGCTGCACCGCGCTCTCCAAGCACAACCAATGCGCCCGACTGCGTGCGAGCAATCGCATTAAGGTGTGGATCGGACTCCATGCCCAGCGCCAAATCGGCATCGGAGAAAACACCCGAATCGCTGGCAGCCATGTCATCGGACGAATCCGCAGCTGAGCCGCCGCTGATCTGTATCTGATTCCAGGTGATTCCGCCATCGGTTGTTTTCAACAACAAACTGTAGGCGCCAATGGCAAAGCCCTCGCTTTCGCTCACGAAAAGAGTATCGATGATTGGCGAACCGTTGGTGATTTTCTGGCTATCTGCAGACCAAGGATTGGCGCGCTGCCGCTCCCATGTGCGACCTGCATCGGAAGAATGCACAATGACGCCGTCATGCCCGGCAGCCCAGACCTGATTGCCCTGCGCACTCACTGTGGTCAAGGTGGATCGGGTCGGTACCGGCATCTGTTCCCATTGTAAACCGTCGCTGGAAATCAAAATATGCCCGCGCTCACCCACAGCCACATAGCCGTCACTGGTGCGTACCACGTCTAATAGCAGGCTACTCGCAGCCTTAGGTAAAAGTTCCGAAGCACTGACCGACGGATCATCTTCTGCAATGTCTACGGACAATGCAAACAGAGGTATGACGAGTAAGGAAACGGCGCCTGCCATGCGCCAAGGATGTTTAGGCCACTGTGCCATGGGGTGTCTCCCGCAAATTGGGTATAAAAAACCGCGCCCGAAGGCGCGGTTTAGATGGATCAACGTACGCCGGTGTTGCGAAGGTTCTGCGGCGTATAATCGCTCGGTGCGCTTTGGAAGCCGAAGTTGAACGGTTTTTCTTCGTTGTCGAGCAAGCCTGCAATATAACGGCCCGATTTCAGATCGTGATGGGTTTCAATAGTTGCCCAGAAAACCGGCACTTCGTAATAGTTGATCGAAGCGGCTTCCGAGAAGCGCCACAGTTTGCCTTGACCGTCGTAATGGTCAACCATCAGGATTTGCCAGCTGTCCTCATCCACATAGAACGTGCGACGGGAATTGATGTGGCGCTTACCCGGCTTAAGGGTGGCATCCACAACCCAGACACGATGCAGTTCATAGCGCATCAATTCAGGATTCAGATGGTTTGGACGAATCAAATCCTTGACCTTGATGTTGCCGCTATGGGCTTTGTAGGAGTTGTACGGAACGTACATTTCCTGCTTGCCCACCAACTTCCAGTTGAAGCGATCCATGGCGCCGTTGAACATATCGGTCATGTCATTGGTGCGCAGGCCGTCGGTGGCGGTGCCTGGATTGTCGTAGGCAACGTTCGGGGCCAAGCGTACACGACGCTGACCAGGGTTATAGACCCAGGCCTTGCGCGGCGACTTCACCGAGTTCAAGCTTTCGTGCACCAGCAAAACCTGACCGGCCAAACGTGCCGGACCGAGCACTTCCTGTTTGAAGTACAACAAGATGTCATTGATGTTTTCGGTGGTATTGCCCGGCTTGTAGTACAAGCCAAGACCGTCTTCACGCAGACGGGTCAAGGTGAAAGCACCCGAAGCCGATGGCGCTGCTTGGTTGGCGAAGCGCGAGAACGACACGCCTTTGAACTTCAGCTTATGGTTCCAGATGACTTCATAGCCGTTTTGAGGAATCGGAAACGGAATACCCTCGGCACAGTTTTTGATACCCTCGCCGTTATCCACCAACTGGCATTGCGTAGCATTGCGCTTGGTGAAGTCATACGTGCGCTTCGGCGCGGATGCCGAACGACGGGTTGGGTAAACGTTCATCTTGAATGTTTTGTATTTACCGAACATAGCCTGCTGACCTGGGGTCAGCATATCGGCGTATTGCTTGTAATTGGCCGGAGTAATGGCAAATTTCACTTTGTCATCGGCAAATGGATCCGGATGGAACATACCGGCGCGGTAACCGGCCGGAGCGCGGGTAATGCCGCCGGTCCAAGCCGGAATATCGCCGCCGTTACCGGCCATTTCGCCACCCAGAGGGGTTAGGCTTCCGCCCAGTTGATTGGCTTTATCGGCACTGACGGCTGCATTGGCGGTGTTCGCCAGCAACAATCCGGTTCCGACCATCAAAGCCAATGCGGATGTATTCATAGATAGTTTCATTCTGTACTTCCCTCCCAGGATTATTAGAACGAGTATTTCACGGAGAACGAATAGAAATCGCGGTCGTAAATCTGATTGTATTTCTTCGCTCCGGAGAACCCGGTGTAACTCAGATCGAATACCAATTTCTGCAGATAGTTGGCTTCCACGCCTACGGTGAAGGACTCACGGCCTTCCAGGAAGTTACCGCCCGGACCCGGGGTGATACCTTTCACATCTTTGTTATAGGCGATACGTGGCGACAGTGTGACCGGGGTACCGAACACGCTGTTGTAATCGGCACGGGCAGCCAAGCGATAGCCCCACGAGAAGTCGGTTGGGAAGCCGCCACCGGAGGTGATTGGATTACGCAAAGCGCCGGCAAAGGCCGGATTGCTGAGCGCGGTATTCAATGCCACCAATGCAGCCGTGTTGGTCATTGGATTGGGGTTGGCATTCCAGGCTGCAATCAACGGCAACAGGTCGTTATACAGCGACACACCGCCACCGGTATCGGTACCTTCACCCTCATAGCGCAACACGCTTGGATCCGGCAGATTGACTTGGGTAGCACCGAATTCGGCAACAACAGCTACCTGCTCAGCGCCCAATATTTGACCAAAAGCCTTGGTAAAGGTCATCTGGAATTGTGACATTTGATGCTCATTCCAGCCCTTGACATACGAACCTGGCGACACCGAGGTGCAGCCTGGCAACAACTGGCTACAGAAATACGCAGCCGTTGGAGCGCCGCCTGCAGCCAAGGCCTGATTGATTGGGCTGAGTGCAGCGAACAGCACCTCCACGTCGTCAACCTGGAACGGTGCATTCGGGCGGTAGCTGAACTCGCCTTGCCATGCAACGCCGCCGGGCAGGGTGGTGTTGAAACTGACCCCGAACAAATGGATGTCTTCCGGGTATTCAACAATCAACGCTGCCGAGTTGGCGGCCG
>JAHEBG010000109.1:0-473 GCA_024642445.1 Gammaproteobacteria bacterium
ATTGCGGTACCAAGGCCGGTTTGACCATGACCCCGATCGTTGAAGGCGGTGACGTAGTCGAGCCATTGCGTGATCGTGTGCTGGGCCGTGTTGTGGCCGAGGATGTGTTCCTGCCAGGCAATGACGAGGATCCGATTGTTACCCGCAATACTCTGTTGGATGAAGGCTGGGTTGAGAAACTGGAAGCCGCCGGCGTTCAGACCATCAAGGTTCGTTCTTCGATTACCTGTGAGGCCGAGTTCGGCGTGTGCTCGAACTGCTATGGCCGTGACTTGGGTCGCGGGCATCTGGTCAATATCGGTGAAGCGGTCGGCGTTGTCGCCGCCCAGTCCATCGGTGAGCCGGGTACCCAGCTGACCATGCGTACCTTCCATATCGGTGGTGCCGCATCGCGTGCTGCCGCTATCGATAACGTCACCGTCAAAACCACCGGTTCGGTCAAATTCAACAACCTGAAGTTCGTCACCCACGCG
>JAHEBG010000109.1:483-5107 GCA_024642445.1 Gammaproteobacteria bacterium
GGCAGTTTCCCGTTCCGGCGAAATCTCGGTGCTTGACCCGACAGGCCGTGAGCGTGAACGTTACAAATTGCCGTACGGTGCAAACATTGCGGTCAAGGACGGCGCCAGCGTCAAAGCCGGGCAGACCGTGGTCAAATGGGATCCGCATAACCACCCGATCGTTTCGGAAGTGGCCGGTTTTGTGCGCTTCGTCGACTTCACCGATGGCGTCACCGTCATCGAGAAAACCGATGACCTGACCGGACTGGCTTCGCTGGAAATCACCGATCCGAAGCGCCGTGGTTCACAAGGTAAAGATCTGCGTCCGTTGGTCCGCATCGTCGATGCCAAAGGCAACGATCTGTCCATTCCAGGCACCGAGCTTCCGGCCCAGTACATGCTACCGCCGCGTTCGATCGTCAACCTGCACGACGGCGAAAAAGTCGGCGTGGGCGATGTCATCACCAAAGTGCCGCAGGAAGCCTCGAAAACCCGCGACATTACCGGTGGTCTACCGCGCGTTGCCGACTTGTTCGAAGCCCGCAAGCCGAAGGACGCCGCCATCATGGCGGAAGTGTCCGGTATTGTCAGCATGGGCAAGGAAACCAAAGGCAAGCAGCGTCTGATCATCACCGATCTGGACGGCAAGGAGCACGAAGAGCTGATTCCGAAATACCGCCAAATTGCGGTGTTCGAGGGTGAGCATGTCGAGAAAGGCGAGATCATCGTGGACGGCGAGCCGAATCCACAGGACATCCTGCGCCTGAAGGGCGTGGAAGAGTTGGCCGCTTATCTGGTCAAGGAAATCCAGGATGTGTATCGCCTGCAAGGTGTGAAGATCAATGATAAACACATTGAAACCATCACCCGTCAGATGCTGCGCAAGGTTGAAATTCTCGATGCCGGTGACAGCAAATATATGGCCGGTGAGCAGGTTGAAAAAGCCCGCGCATTGGAAGATATCGTGAAATTGACTGCAAATGGCGGCATTTTGCCGCGACTTGCGCCAGTTTTGCTGGGTATTACCAAAGCGTCCCTGGCCACCGAATCGTTCATTTCGGCAGCTTCCTTCCAGGAAACCACCCGCGTGTTGACCGATGCCGCCGTTCGCGGCACCCACGATTCCTTGCGCGGTCTGAAGGAAAACGTGATCGTCGGTCGCCTGATCCCTGCCGGTACCGGTTTGGCCTACCACAACCAGCGTCGCCGTGATCACGCGCAAATCAGCGATTCCGAAATGGAAACCTTGGTTGCTCCGATTGCCGTTGCGGATGAGGCTGTTGCGGTTGATGAGGCCGCAGAATAAAGGGCGGCCTGCTCGTCAGGCCGGCTAAGCAAGCCGCAAGGAAGCGGCTTGTAGCGCCTCAGGGATTGGGGTTTTATTCAGCTGTCAGGTTTGACAACTGAGGCAATTCAATTTATACTTTTCCGTCTATTCTGGCCGGGCTCCCGGTCAGTCCTTTTTGTTTCGCAGGATTTAAATCAATGGCGACTGTTAATCAACTGGTCCGCAAGCCGCGCCAGTCCAATACCTACAAAAGCGCGTCACCGGCTCTGGCTAACTGCCCGCAGCGTCGTGGCGTTTGCACCCGTGTGTACACCACCACTCCGAAGAAGCCGAACTCGGCTCTGCGTAAAGTGGCGAAAGTGCGCTTGACCAATGGTTTCGAAGTCATCAGCTACATCGGTGGTGAAGGCCATAACTTGCAGGAACACTCCGTGGTCCTGATCCGCGGTGGCCGCGTCAAGGATCTGCCGGGTGTGCGTTATCACACCGTGCGTGGTTCGCTCGATGCTTCCGGTGTTGCAAAGCGCCGTCAAAGCCGCTCCAAGTACGGCGCCAAGCGTCCGAAATAATAATGAAATGCGGGCGCTTGCCCGCGTTGTTTCCCCCATTCGTAAATTAAGGCACTAAACATGTCACGTAAAGGTTCCCCAGGTACCCGTTCCGTTCTTCCCGATCCGAAACACGGAAGCCAAATGATTGCCCGTTTCATCAATATGGTGATGTTCAGCGGCAAGAAATCCGTCGCAGAAAAAATCGTCTACGGCGCCATGGATGTCATCGGACAGAAAAATCCGGATTCACTCGCTTTGGTCGAAAAGGCCCTGGGCAATGTCGCTCCGTCGGTCGAAGTCAAATCACGCCGCGTCGGCGGTGCCACCTATCAGGTGCCTGTTGAAGTCCGCGCCAGCCGCCGTACCGCTTTGGCGATGCGTTGGGTAATCGACTCCGCGCGTAAGCGTGGTGAAAACACCATGCCGCTGAAACTGGCCGGTGAATTGCTGGAAGCCTCTGAAAACCGTGGCGGTGCCGTCAAGAAACGCGAAGAAACCCATCGCATGGCCGAAGCCAACAAAGCATTCTCCCATTTCCGCTGGTAATACTTCGTAAAGGAATTTCATCGTGGCACGTACCACCCCAATCGATCGATACCGCAACTTCGGTATCATGGCGCACATCGACGCCGGCAAAACCACAACCACCGAACGCATTCTGTTCTATACCGGTGTTAACCACAAAATCGGTGAAGTGCATGATGGCGCGGCCACCATGGACTGGATGGAGCAGGAGCAGGAACGCGGCATCACCATTACTTCGGCTGCCACTACCTGTTTCTGGTCGGGCATGGATAAGTCCATGGACCAGCACCGTTTCAACATCATCGACACCCCGGGCCACGTTGACTTCACCATTGAAGTGGAGCGTTCCCTGCGCGTGCTCGACGGTGCCGTATTCGTGTTGTGCGCCGTAGGCGGCGTCCAGCCGCAATCCGAAACCGTGTGGCGTCAGGCCTCCAAGTATTCGGTGCCTCGTCTGGCATTCGTCAACAAGATGGACCGTACCGGTGCCAACTTCTTCAAAGTGGTTGAGCAGCTGAAATCGCGTCTGGCCGCGTATCCGGTCCCTATGCAGATGCCAATCGGCGCCGAAGACAATTTCGAAGGCGTGGTCGATCTGTTGAAGATGAAAGCCATTATCTGGAACATGGAAAACCATGGCACCACTTTTGAATACGGCGCAATCCCGGCCCATTTGGAAGACGAGTGCAAGAAAATGCGCGAATTCATGGTAGAAGCGGCTGCGGAAGCATCCGAAGACCTCATGAACATCTATCTGGAAAACGGCGAGCTCAGTGAAGACCAGATCCAGGAAGGCATTCGTGCCCGCACCCTGACCTGCGAAATCATTCCGATGTTCTGCGGCACCGCCTTCAAAAACAAAGGCGTGCAGGCCATGCTCGACGCCGTTGTGCATTACTTGCCGTCCCCGGACAACCGTCCGCCGGTCAAGGGTGTCGACGAAAAAGAGCAGGAAGCCTTCCGTAAAGTGGGCGATAAAGAGCCGTTCTCGGCTTTGGCCTTCAAAATCATGACCGATCCGTTCGTAGGTTCGCTGACCTTCTTCCGTGTCTATTCGGGCACCCTGAATGCCGGTGACCAGGTGTACAACCCGGTCAAGAGCAAGAAAGAGCGCGTTGGCCGTATCCTGCAGATGCACGCCAATGAGCGCGCGGAAATCAAGGAAGTGCTGGCTGGCGATATCGCTGCTGCCGTGGGCCTCAAAGATGTGACCACCGGCGACACCCTGTGCTCGATGGATCATGTGATTACTTTGGAGCGCATGATATTCCCTGAGCCGGTGATTTCGATGGCAGTTGAGCCGAAAACCAAGGCTGACCAGGAAAAAATGGGTATTGCTCTGGGCCGTCTGGCGCAGGAAGATCCGTCGTTCCGCGTGCGTACCGATGAAGAGTCGGGCCAAACCATCATTTCCGGTATGGGTGAGCTTCATCTGGAAATCCTGGTTGACCGTATGAAGCGCGAGTTCAGCGTTGAAGCCAACGTGGGTAAGCCGCAAGTTGCTTACCGCGAAGCCATTCGCCAAGCCGTCAAGCAGGAAGGCAAGTTCGTTCGCCAGTCCGGCGGCCGCGGCCAGTACGGTCACATCGTGATCGAGATGGAGCCGATGGAGCGTGGTGGCGGTTATGTGTTTGAAAATGCCATCGTGGGCGGCGTGGTACCGAAAGAGTACGTAACCGCAGCCGACAAAGGCATTCAAGAAGCCATGAAGAACGGCATTCTGGCCGGCTTCCCGTGCGTGGATATCAAAATCCGTGCCGTGGACGGCTCGTTCCATGACGTCGACTCCAACGAAATGGCCTTTAAAGTGGCGGGCTCGATGGCGTTCAAGGAAGGTTTCGGCAAGGCCAACCCGGCGTTGCTCGAGCCAATCATGAAAGTCGAAGTGGTAACGCCGGAAGACTACATGGGTGATGTGATGGGCGACTTGTCGCGTCGTCGCGGCCTGTTGCAGGGTTCTGATGATACGCCGTCCGGCAAAGTCATCAACGCCATGGTTCCGCTGGGTGAAATGTTCGGTTACGCCACGGCCATGCGCTCCATGTCCCAAGGTCGTGCCACCTTCACCATGGAATTCGACCATTACGCCGAAGCGCCGAACAACATCGCTGAAGCGGTAATGAAAAAATCTTAATTATTTGATTTTCAAGGATTATACAAATGTCAAAAGGTAAGTTCGAGCGTACAAAGCCCCACGTTAACGTGGGAACGATTGGCCACGTGGATCACGGTAAGACCACGCTGACGGCGGCCCTGACCAAGATTGGTGCAGAGCGTTTCG
>JAHEBG010000110.1 GCA_024642445.1 Gammaproteobacteria bacterium
CATTTTCCCGATTGGCATGAACTGGCGGAACGGTTACCCACGTATGTTGCCGGCCTGGGCTTCACCCATATTGAACTGATGCCGATCAGTGAATTTCCGTTTGACGGCTCCTGGGGCTATCAGACATTAGGATTGTATGCGCCCAGTGCGCGCTTCGGGCCTCCCGAGGGCCTGCGGTATTTCATCGATGCCTGCCATAAACAGGGCCTGGGCGTGCTGCTGGACTGGGTGCCGGCGCATTTTCCCGTTGATGGCCATGGCCTCGCGCAATTCGACGGCACTGCCTTGTATGAATATGCTGACCCGCGCGAAGGCTGGCACCACGACTGGAATACTCTGATTTACAACTACGGCCGCAACGAAGTCCGTAATTTTCTGGCCGGCAGTGCGCGCTATTGGATTGAGTGCTGGGGTGTTGATGGCCTGCGTGTGGATGCGGTGGCCTCCATGTTGTACCGCGACTACTCGCGAAAGCCGGGCGAATGGTTGCCGAATAGACATGGCGGCCGGGAAAACCTTGAGGCCATCTCCCTGCTTCAGCACATCAACACAGAGCTTGGCGCCATTCCCGGCGCGCTTACCGTTGCCGAAGAATCCACAGCGTTTCCAGGAGTCACCGCACCGGTTCACACCGGAGGTTTGGGTTTCCATTTCAAATGGAACATGGGCTGGATGAACGACACCCTGCGATACATGCATGAAGATCCGGTTCACCGACGTTGGCATCATCATCTGATGAGTTTCGGATTGGTCTATGCCTTCAGTGAAAATTTCGTTCTGCCGTTGTCGCACGATGAAGTGGTGCACGGCAAAGGGGCCTTGCTCAATAAAATGCCCGGAGATGAATGGCAGCGGTTCGCCAATCTGCGTGCCTACTACGGTTTCATGTGGGGCCATCCGGGGAAAAAACTGCTGTTCATGGGTCAGGAATTCGCGCAGCCGCATGAATGGAACCATCAGACTGAACTGCCGTGGCACCTGCTGGAAAAACCCGAACACCACGGGGTTCAGAGGCTGATTACCGACTTGAATGCGCTGTACAAATCGCAGCCCGCTTTGCATAAAAAAGATGGCGATGCCGATGGCTTCCAATGGTTGTGTGCCGACGATGCCGATAATGCCGTGTATGCTTGGCTGCGCAATGACGGCAACGGCAATCGGGTATTGGTGGTCTGCAACATGACGCCGGTACCGCGCATCGGATACCGCGTTGGCTTGCCCGATGAAATGCATGGCGCATGGCGTGTCGTGCTGGACACCGATGCCAGCGCCTATGGCGGAAGTGGCGCCTGCACTTCAGACTACAGAGCTGACATCGAGCCGGTTCCGGCGCATGGCATGAATAACTCGTTGCGCATGGATATACCGCCCCTGGCCAGCGTATTCTGGGTGCCGGCATGAGCGCTGCCCTCTACAAATTGCAGCCCGGCAGAGCATCGCCTCTGGGCGCCATCGTGCAGTTTGACGGCACACATTTTGCCGTGTTCTCGCAGCGCGCAGAACGCATTGAGCTGTGCCTGTTTGATGAAAGCGGCACAGTGGAAATGCAACGCTTGGATTTATTTGGGCCGGATGATGGCGTTTTCCATGGTTTCCTACCAAACGCTACTGCCGGACTTCACTACGGCTACCGGGCGCACGGCCAATACCGGCCCGAGCACGGACGACGTTTCAATGCCAACAAACTGCTTCTTGATCCCTACGCACGCGCGATCAGCGGCAATTTCATTTGGGATGACAAGCATTGCGGCAGCGATAACGCCCACCCCGAGCTCGACCGCACACCCCACCCCTTTGATAACGGCGCGATGGCATTGAAAGCGGTCACCCAAGAACCGCTTTCGCCGGCACCGGGCCATGGCAACCGTCCACGGCATGCGGCCTCAAATGTGTTGCTGTATGAGCTGCACGTCAAAGGTTTCACCATGGCGATGCCCGGCATTCCGGAGGCACTGCGCGGCACCTTCGCCGGGCTGGCGCATCCCGTAGCCATTGCCTACCTGCAGAAACTGGGGGTTACTACGCTGTCATTAATGCCGGTGCAATATGCATTAAGTGAGCGCCATCTGGTTGAACAAGGGCGGGTAAATTATTGGGGCTATAATCCGATTGGATTTTTCTGCCCGGATCCGCGGCTGTGCCATGCCCAAGCGCCAAGTGCGCAGATCGAGGAATTCCGCAGCATGGTGCACACCTTGCATGAGCACGGCTTGGAGGTGGTCATCGATGTGGTGTTCAACCATACTGCCGAAGGTGGCAGTGAGGGCCCGACCTTGAGCTTTAGAGGGCTGGACAACGCCAGCTGGTATATGTTGACCCCCGATGACCGCAGCCGTTACGAAAATATCAGTGGTTGCGGCAATACCTTGCGTATTGCACACCCTCGTACCACCCAATTCGTCATGGATGTCCTGCGCTTCTGGGTGCAAAACATGGGCGTGGATGGCTTCCGCTTTGATCTTGCACCGGTATTGGGGCGCACCCGACAGGGCTTTGATTCTGCTGCCCCGTTTTTTACCGCGCTGCGACAAGATCCGGTATTGGCAACCGTGCATTGGATTGCCGAGCCTTGGGATATTGGCGCCGGCGGTTATCAACTGGGGCGATTCCCAGGAAAATTCTTGGAATGGAACGACCGTTTCCGCGACAGTGTGCGTGGCTACTGGCTGGGTTTTCCGGTAAGCCGCGGCGAATTCGCGCGTCGGGTAACCGCATCCAATGATCTGTTTCACCATGGCCAACGCCAAGCAACCGCCAGCATTAATTTCGTTTCGGCACACGACGGCTTTACCTTGGCTGATACCGTGAGTTATGCGCACAAACACAATCATGCCAACGGCGAAGACAACCGTGATGGCCATGCCCATGAAGTGTCCGCGAATTTTGGCCATGAAGGTCCGTGCACGGACCCTGATATCCTTGAACGTCGTCTGCGGGTACGGCGCTGTCTTTTGGCCACGGTCATGGTGGCACAGGGCACGCCCATGCTGTGCGCCGGCGATGAGTTTGCAAATAGTCAACAAGGTAACAACAACGCCTATTGCCAAGACAATGCGCTCGGCTGGCTGGATTGGTCGGGGCTTGATAGCGATGCCGGAACCGTGCTGTTGGTGTCGAAATTAGCGGCCTTGCGCCGCATCAATCCTTTATTGCGATATCCGCGATGGTTTGCGGCAGAGGGCGATCCATCCGAGACGCCGCAGTTGCATTGGTATTCTGCCAGTGGCGAGCGTATGACGGTAAGTGATTGGCACGATCGCAGCGATCGCGTATTTGCCTGTCAGGTTCAGGAAAATGCCGACGCCAAAGCGCAGTCGTGCGTGGCATTCAATCCCGAAAGCACCGAGCGCACCTTGAAGCTGGCCCACGGGCCGTGGCGGGTAGTGTTGGACACCACACAGCCGGAAAGTCCCGCATCAAATAATCCGATTTATCATGTCACATTACCTGCACATAGCTTACTCATATTGGCTGCAGCAGATACCGCACAGGAGCACCCCCAATGATGGAATTGCAGCAACGCCAAGCCGGTGTGCTTCTGCATGTCACGTCCTTACCCGGCCCGTATGGCATCGGTGATTTCGGACCGGATGCCTATCGTTTCGTGGATTGGTTGAAATCCGCCGGTCAACGATTATGGCAGTGGCTGCCTACCACCCCGATTGGCCCGGGTAATTCACCGTACCAGAGCGTCTCGGCATTTGCCGGATCGCCGCTGATGGTTGCGCTACACCCTTTAATCACGGCCGGATGGATGGAAGCACCGGTATTGCCTGACAACGGATTCGAACCCTTGCATGTCGATTTTGGGCATGTGGTGCCATGGCGGCTGGCCCAACTGCGATTGGCATACCGTGGATTTCAAGTAAAAAATGCAGCGAACGAACACTTGGCCTTCGCCGATTGGTGTTTGCGGGAAGCCTCTTGGCTTGATGATTATGTCCTGTTCATGGCTTTGGAGACCGAAAACCAAGGCAAGGCTTGGTGGCATTGGCCGGATGCGATTTGCCGGCGTGAAGCACAGGCATTGGTCGATGCGAAGCTGCGACTCACCGATGAAATCGGTTTCTGGGCATTCGTTCAATGGTGCTTTGACAGCCAACTGGCAGAACTGAAAGCCTATGCTAACGCCCAAGGCGTAGCGATCATGGGGGATCTTCCGATTTTCATCGCGCACCACAGCGCCGATTGTTGGTCGCGGCCTGATCTTTACATTTTGGATGCGCATTTCCAACCGACCGTTGTTGCCGGATGTCCGCCTGACGCGATGGCGCCGACCGGTCAGCGTTGGGGCAATCCCTTGTACCGCTGGGATAAAATGGCTGAGGACGATTATGCCTGGTGGAGCGCTCGACTCAAGCGCGCGCTGAATCAAGCCGATGTGTTCCGAATCGATCACTTTCGTGGCTTTGCCGGCTATTACGAAATTCCGGCCAGTTGCCCAACGGCCGAAGACGGCGTGTGGGTTCCTGGGCCGGGCAAGGCCTTGTTTGAAGCCATCGAACGCATGCTCGGTAAACTGCCGATTGTTGCAGAAGATCTGGGTTTGATTACGGCGGATGTGATTGAGCTGCGTGATGCCTTCCAGTTTCCTGGCATGAAAATTCTGCAGTTCGGCTTTGGCAGCGATGACAGCGATGACTTTCTGCCGCACAATTGGAGCCCGAACTTCGTCGCCTACACCGGCACCCATGACAATGACACCGTTCGCGGTTGGTGGGCTAACGCCAGTGAGCATGAGCGCAGCTTCGCGGCCCGCTACCTGAGCACCGATGCCGACCACGTGCATTGGGCGATGATCCGCGCCTGTTGCGAGTCGGTGGCCAACATTGCCGTATTCCCGCTGCAGGACGTGCTCGGTCTGGACGGCTCGCATCGGATGAATGTGCCTGGCACTATCGGTTCACACAACTGGACGTGGCGTTTTGATTGGTCATGGATAAACGATGACATTAGCCATGCGCTGGCAAAGCTAACCCACGACACGGGCCGCGAACTGCTGGCGCCGGCAAGCCCGGACTGATGCCGGATATTGCCATACGTGATGCCTTGCCTGCCGATTTTTCCGGCATAGTGGC
>JAHEBG010000111.1 GCA_024642445.1 Gammaproteobacteria bacterium
TCCGATCCTTCTTCTTGCCAGCGCCGCAACACAGACAGCGGTTCCGGACGCACCAGGGGGTGGGTTGAATTATCTGCAATTGATACTGCATGCCAGTCTGCCGGTGCAGATCGTCATGGTATTGCTGGTGGCCGCGTCAATTCTGAGCTGGTTCATCATTTTTGGAAAATCCACCGTATTTCGGGCAGCAACCCTTGAAGCCGACCGCTTCGAAGAGCGTTTTTGGTCGGGCGCCGATTTAAACAAGCTGTATCGGGATGCCACTGATCAGTCGCGTGAGGTTTCGGGTATGGAAGCGATTTTCGAGGCCGGTTACCGCGAATACCTGCGCTTACGCATGCAAAATAGCCAGGTGGATATCCGCACGCAAGTGGAAGGCGCGCAACGTGCCATGCGTGCCACTATTGCCCGCGAGGTGGATGCCCTTGACCATAATCTGGAAACCCTGGCCAATGTCGGATCAACCGCGCCGTATGTCGGTTTGGTCGGAACCGTTTTCGGCATCATGGTGTCCTTCCACGGATTAGCTAATAACAAGCAGGCTACCATCGCCTCAGTGGCACCGGGTATTTCCGAAGCCTTGATCGCTACCGCTATGGGTCTTTTCGCCGCCATTCCGGCGGTATGGGCCTATAACCGCTATTCTTCGCGCTCTGAGCGTGTTTCGGTACGCTATGAAAGCTTTGCCGAGGAATTCTCCTCTATATTGCAGCGCCAGTCTCCGGCCGACCACGCTTGAGGGTCACGGAATGAGCGCTGCCAGCTTCAATCGCCGTCATAAGAAACGCAAGCTGAAAGCGGAAATCAATGTCGTACCCTATATCGACGTGATGCTGGTACTCCTGATTATTTTCATGGTCACTGCGCCCTTGTTGAATTTGGGTGTGGATATCGATCTGCCCAAGTCCACCGCGAAATCGATTGAACAGAAAAAAGAACCGATCGTGGTGGTGGTTGACCCTGACGGAAGTTACAGCCTGAAAATGCAGGATATGCCGCAACAGAAAGTGGACGCCGCGATGTTGACCGCGAAAGTTTCCGCGTTCGTTGCCAGCAATCCGGACGTGGCCGTTTTTGTCGCCGGTGACCGCAGTTCGAGCTACGACACGGTGTATCAGGCCATGGTATTGCTGCAGCAGGCGGGCGTTGAGCGCGTCGGTCTGATGAGCAATTCGGCCGACTGACCCCATGGCCAAAGCAACGCCGCCGAATCGACGGGCGCTTATTTCCACCATTGCTTTGCATGCAGCCTTCATTGGCTTGGCCTGGCTGGCTTCCATTTGGGTGATCCCCTCGTACGATTCCGGTGGACAAGGCGAGCCGGTGGTGGCAACACTTCAGATATCGAAAGCCGATTTGGCCCGCGCCAAAAAGGCAGTGCGTGATGCCGAAAAAGCACAAGCCAGCCAACCCAAGCCTGAGCCACGTCCGCAGACCAGCGAAAAACCGCTGCAACAAACCGCGCAAACCTGGGTTGACCGGCCCGACACCGAAGTGCAGGAAGAAGTGCAGCGTATGGCTGCACTGCCAAGCGATGCACTGCAGGAACAGAAGCTCAAGCAGAAACAGGCGCAGGTGGAGTTGACCGACGATGTTAAAAAAGATCTGGCGGAAGAAAACCGACAGCGTTTGATCAAACAACAACTGGATGCCGTGCGTAAGCAACGTGCCGAATTGCAAGCCGATGTCGAAGCCGCTAAAATTACTGAGTTGGCCTCGGCCGGAAAGCCCCGAACGTCGGCCAAGCCGGAAACCGCAGCCGGTATGGCCGGTACCGATAACGGCTTAAGTGGCCGTTATAAAACGGCGCTGAATGCCACTGCACGCGCCAATTGGAATACCGTACAGATTCCTGAACAGACCCGTTGTCAGGTGGAATTTACCCAGATTCGAGGCGGCGAAGTGATTGATGTCAACTTTCTTTCCTGCCCGCTGAATACCGCGGGGCGCGATTCGATAGAGCGCGCCTTGTATAAATCTCCCATGCCTTACGCTGGCTTTGAGTCGGTATTTCAGCGTAAAGTAACCCTATTGTTCTGTTATCCCGATGAGGTTTGCCAATGAGAAAAATCCTGTTGAGCTGTGTATTGGCGATTACCCTTCCGTTTCAGGTTTTGGCGCAGTCTTTGGATGCCGGCGTGGTGGTGGGCAATGAAGCCGCCATTTCCATTGCCGTGGTGCCCATGCCGTATCAAGGCAGCGGAGCGCCGCCGGCGCATGCCATTGATGACATCATCCGCAACGATCTGAACCGTTCGGGGCAATTCCGCGCCTTGGACCCGGCGCGCATCACAGAAAAACCGGTGCGCAGCGCCGATGTCCGTTTTGCCGAATGGAAAACGCTGAAGCAGGATTTTCTGGTGGTGGGCCGCATTCTGGATGCCGGCGAAGGCAATTTCAATATCCAATACGAATTGATGGATGTTGCCAAGCAACAGATTCTTCTGGCACTTTCAGTTCCGGCCCGGGCCAGCAGTGTGCGCCGTCCGGCGCACCAGATTGCCGATCAAATTTATGAAAAAATCACCGGCGTACGTGGTGCTTTCGACACCCGCATAGCGTATGTCACGGCCAGTGGCTTGGGTCAGGGCATTGAATACCGCCTGATGGTGGCCGATTCCGATGGGTTTAATCCGCAGACTTTGGTACGTTCCCGCGAGCCGTTGCTATCGCCGGCCTGGAGCCCCGATGGCCGCCGTATTGCCTATGTCAGTTTCCAGAAAGGCAGCTCCGCGGTGTATATCGTGGAACTGGCAACCGGCGTTGGCGCTACCGATCCGGTTTCCAGTGCCCGCGGCATCAACGGTGCACCGGCGTTTTCCCCCGACGGCAGCAAACTGGCCTTAACCCTATCGAAATCCGGCAATCCCGAAATCTACGTGATGGATATCGCCAGCCGCTCTCTGCGCCAGATCACCACCCATTACGGCATTGATACCGAAGCAGTGTGGACGCCCGATGGCCAGAATCTGTTGTTTACCTCCGACCGCGGCGGCAAGCCTCAGATTTACCAGGTTTCGGCGCAGGGGGGCGACGCCAAGCGTGTCAGTTTTTCGGGTGAATACAATGCCCGCGCGTCGGTGTCGTTCGATGGAAAGAAAATTGCCATGGCACAAGGCTCTGGCAATGTTTACCGTATCGCCGTGCTTGACCGCAGTTTTGGTGGTAATGGCCGCTGGCAGGTATTGTCGCCGGGCAATCTCGATGAGTCGCCCAGTTTTGCGCCGAATGCCAGCATGATTTTGTACGCCACCAAAGAAGGCCGTCGTGGCGTGTTGTATGCGGTGTCGTCCGATGGACGGGTCCGCCAGCGTTTGGTTTTGTCCGAAGGGGATGTGCGCGAGCCTGCATGGTCGCCGTATCGTTAATTGTTCCGTGTTGTTCCAATCCAGAGGTGTTTATGAATAAGACTATGAAATTCGCCATGCTGTTAACCGCCTGTGTGGCATTGGCCGCTTGTAACAAGAAAGTGAAAGAAACCGATGGTGATACCACCGCCAATAACGGCAATACGCAGAATCAGGGCGGCGATCAGGGCAGTGCCATCACCGAGCAGGGCGCCTTTACGCCCGCTGATCTGGACAGCAACAGCTGTCTGATGCAGCGCGTGATTTATTTTGACTACGATCAGGATTTGCTGAAGCCGGAGTATCAGGCTATCGTCGCCTGCCACGCCAAGTACCTACGCGATCGCCCGGCAGCCCAGATGCGTCTGGAAGGCCACGCCGATGAGCGCGGTACCCGTGAATACAACATGGCTCTGGGTGAGCGTCGTGCCAACGGCGTCAATTCGGCATTTGCCGCCAATTCGGCCGATTCGGGACGTATTGATGTGGTCAGTTCCGGTGAAGAACGCCCGGTCTGTCTGGACAGTGCGGAATCGTGCTGGTCGCAGAATCGTCGGGTTGTCATCAGCTACAGCGTAAAGTGATCGGATGAAACGCTTGCTTACGGTAACGGCTGTTCTGGCATGCGCCTGCATGCCGGCAATGGCCCAGCGTACCAGTCTGGCTGACCGAGTTGCCGCTCTGGAGCAGCAGTCTGCCAGTCAAAATCAGGGCGCCAGTCAGGCCAATATGGAGCTGCTGAACCGGACTACGCAGATGCAGGATGAAATCCGGACATTGCGTTCCTTGGTGGAACAGTTGCAGAACGACTTGGAGCAGGCCCGGCAACGCAACCGCGAGCAATACATCGATATGGATTCGCGGGTGAGTGCATTGGAGCAACCCGGGGTAGCGGTAAAGCCGGCAAACGGTAGCAGCGCCAACCCTGCGGTCGAAACGGTTGCACCTGCAGTTCCTGTGTCGCCGCCCTCGGCCGGTGAATCGGCCGACTACCAGGCCGCGTATGCGCTGCTGATTAAGCAGGGCGATGCAGTGGCTGCCGTTCGTCTGTTCCAGGCCTTTTTGCAGACCTATCCCGATAGCGCACTGGCACCAAATGCCTGGTATTGGTTGGGGGAAAGCTACTATATCACCCGAAATTTCGGTCTGGCATTGCAGAGCTTCGAGGTCATCGGTCAGCGTTTCAGCGGCTCAAGCAAAGCGCCGGATGCCCTGCTCAAATCCGGCTATTGCCTGATTGAGCTGAAGAACACCGCCAAAGGTCGCGCCGTTCTTGAGCAAGTGATTGCCCGCTACCCAAGCCATCCGGTGGCAGACATGGCACGTAGCCGCCTGCGCGGGTTGAGCCTTGATCAGTGATGTCAGCGGCGCTGCAAGCCAGCGCCTGAAGCTCACCGAGATCTTTCTGTCTTTGCAGGGAGAGGCCCGCAGTGCCGGCCTGCCAACGGTGTTCGTACGTTTAACCGGCTGTCCCTTGCGCTGCCAGTACTGCGATACCGCATACGCATTCCATGGCGGCGAATGGTTCGATATTCCGGATATCGTGGCGAAAGTTAAGTCCTACGGTGTTTCCAATGTGTGCGTAACCGGCGGTGAGCCGCTGGCGCAGAAACGCTGTACGGCCCTGTTGCAGGCGTTGGTGGATGCAGGTCTGGAGGTCTCCTTGGAAACCTCGGGTGCCATTGATATTAGCGATGTCGATACCCGCGTATCACGCGTGGTCGATATT
>JAHEBG010000112.1 GCA_024642445.1 Gammaproteobacteria bacterium
AACGAGCCCACCGCCATGACCTTCCGAACTTCGCTTCTACTTTGCCTGCTTGTTGCTCCTACGGCATTTGCTGCAACCGAATACACCGGCGAATCCGTTGACGGCGTCGAAGTCATCCGAAGGCTGGACCTGAGCGATCTTGCCCCCGGAAAAATGCACCGTTTTTACCTGCAGGGCGCGGAAAACGCGTTGGGTCAGCATTGGTTGATACCGGTAGTGGTGGCCAAAGGCAGCCAACCCGGCGTGCGTATCGGTCTGCAAACCGGTGTGCACGGCGATGAATTGAATGGAAGCTTGGCCGTGCACCGATTGTTCGAACGCCTGGACCCGAAAAAGCTGAAGGGCTCGGTAATTGGCATAGTCAGTGCCAACAGCACCGGACTGTTGGCCAGTAGCCGCTACTACCAGCTGGAACATGACCGAAATGGCATTGATTTCAACCGCGTATGGCCCGGTAAAATCGACGGCAGCACCGCAGAACAGCAGGTTTACCGCATTTTCAACGGCATCTGGAAAGGCAATGCCGACAGCATTATCGATATCCATACGCAAAGTACGGGTACCGCATACCCGCTCTATATGTATGCCGACTACCGCGTGCCCGGCGTAAAGGTTATGGCGGAACTATTTCCTGCAGACATTATTAAAATCGATCCGGGTGAGCCCGGTGCCGCCGAGCAGGCCTTCAACGACGCCGGCATGCCCTCGGTTACTCTGGAAATCGGTGCGCCTAAATCCTACCAGTCGGATCTGGTGAACCGTAGCGTGCAAGGTTTTGAAAACCTGATGATGCATTTTGGCCTGATACCCGGCGTTCCGGTGATGACCGCCAAGCAACAAGGCACATTCATCGGCACAGAAAGCATCAGCATCCGTGCGCAACGCGGTGGCTATGCCGAAATACTGGCAGCATTAAATCAGGATGTTCGCTCCGGCCAATTGCTGGCCGTGCAACGCAATGGCTTCGGCGACATTATCGCGCGCTATACGGCACCGTTCGATGCAAGGGTATCGTCCATCGCTACAGACCCCCTACGCGAACCCGGCGGCATGCTGGTGCGCCTTATCCGGATGAATACTGAAGTTGCCTGTAAGGACGGCTGCTGATTTAACCGTCCAGTTCTGCCCAACGCGCATATGCGCCGTCCAGCTCCGCTTGTACGCGCTCCAGCTCGCGCGTATGACGCAATATCTGATCGGAGGGTTGGGTATAGAAATCCGACGACTGCATTTTTGCCGTCAATTCCGTAACCTGCGTTTCCAACTGTTCGATCTTGGCCGGTAACGCTTCCAACTCACGGGTTTCATTGAAACTGCGTTTTTTTCTGCCCGCATCAGAAGCAGAGGATGTCTGAGCCGGCCGATTCTCGGTACGCTTGACCGTGGCCGACGCATTCTGTACTGCGGCGCGGCGGCTTTGGCGCATGGCATCGCTGTAGCCACCCACATATTCTTCAATACGGCCGTCGCCCTCCATCACCAGGCAACTGGTAGCCACGGCATCGATGAAGTCGCGGTCATGGCTGACCAACAACAATGTGCCTTGATAACTGTCGAGCATTTCTTCGAGCAGCTCCAGAGTTTCCACATCCAGATCATTGGTCGGTTCGTCCATCACCATCAGATTGGACGGCTGCGCGAACAATTTGGCCAACAGCAGGCGATTACGTTCGCCTCCGGATAAACGGGTAATGGGAGCACGTGCACGTTCCGGTGTGAACAGGAAATCCTGCAAGTAGCCCAGCACGTGTTTACGGGCACCGTTGATATCGATGAACTCCATGCCCTCGGATACGTTATCCAGCGCATTCCAGTCTTCACGCAGGGTATTGCGGTATTGGTCGAAATAGGCGATTTCTAGCTTGGTGCCCTGCTCTACCGTGCCCGACTGCGGCGCGATCTGCTGCAATAGCAGTTTGATCAATGTCGATTTCCCGCTGCCATTCGGCCCGATCAGGGCAATGCGGTCACCACGCTGGACACGCAGACTCAGATCCTTAACCAGTAACTTTTCTTCGAACCCAAAACTCAAGTCTTTGACATCGAATACGCGCTTGCCCGAGGTTTCTGCCTGTGCCGCCTGCATTTTTACGTTGCCGGTGGCTTCACGCCTTTGCATACGTGCTTTGCGCATGGCTTCCAATCGGCGCACACGGCCTTCATCCCGGGTTCGCCGTGCTTTGATGCCCTGGCGTATCCAGACCTCTTCCTGTGCCAGTAATTTATCGAATCGGGCACTGTTCTGGGCTTCGTCGTTTTGGCGTTCGGCCAACCTGCGTTGGTAGTTGGCCCAGTCGCCCGGCCATGATGTCACCGCCCCGCGGTCAATTTCTACAATGCGTGTAGCCAGATTCTTCAGGAAGCGTCGATCGTGGGTGATGAACAGCAGGCAGCCCTGCCACTGCAGCAAGGTCCGTTCCAGCCAATCAATCGCTTCAATGTCCAAATGGTTGGTCGGCTCATCCAATAACAAAATATCCGGTTGCGCTACCAGCGCGCGCGCCAGCAAAACCCGTCGCTTCATGCCGCCGGAAAGACGGCCGAAATCCAATTCCGGATCCAACTCCATGCGCTCGAGTGCTTCTGAAACCTGCTGTTCCAAGTTCCATCCACCTGCCGCTTCAATGCGACCCTGCACTTCGGCCAGCGCATCGGCATCAAATACCTCGGCAATACTCAAGTGATGGTACAGCGCCAAATCGTCGCCCAAGGCGCCCAAACCTGTGGCCACCACATCAAATACACTGCCGTGCAAATCACTGGGCACTTCCTGTTCAAGGCGGGAAATTCGCAACCCTTCTTCACGCATAATGCTGCCGTCATCAGCCTGAAGCTCATTGGCAATAAGTTTCAACAACGTTGATTTTCCCGCACCATTACGGCCGATCAAGGCAATCCGCTCACCTTTTTCAAAGCTCAGACTGACCTTTTCTAACAGCAGCGGCCCGCCGATACTGAAGTCGAGTTGATTGATACTGAGCAAAGGCATGGCAAATCCAGCGGAAAACAGCCGCTATTGTAGGTGTTACGCCGGTCGATAGCCAGCCGAAACCGCGGTAAATGGCTATCATGCGCGGTATCGGCGATAATAGCGGCATGTCTGATATCGTTCTTGCTACCCTGAATGCCCGCTACAGCCACGCTTCGCTGGGTTTGCGCTACTTGCGCGCGAACCTTGGCGCCTTGCATGGCCGCTCCAGCATCCGCGAATTCGTGATTGGTCAGAAAACCGAAGAGATCGCGGAAGCCCTGCTGTCCGAAAACCCTCGAATCCTAGGTCTGGGCGTGTATATCTGGAACTGCGAAGAAAGCCTGAAACTGGTGCTGATGCTAAAAGCCATCCGTCCTGAGCTCATTATTGTTCTGGGCGGACCGGAAGTGAGTTATGAAAGCCAAGAGCAGCAGATCTGTTCCGCCGCCGACTACACCATCACCGGCTGGGGCGATATCAGCTTTGCCCAGCTGTGCGCACAGATTCTGGCCGACGAAGCACCCGAGGCGAAAATCATTCCCGGAATACAGGCAAAACTCGACGACATCGCCTCCCCTTACGGGGAATACACCGAAGAAGACATCCGTCAACGCCATCTGTATGTGGAAGCATCGCGCGGCTGCCCGTTTAAATGCGAGTTCTGCCTGTCGGCGCTGGATAAAACCGCATGGCCGTTCGCCTTGGAGCCGTTCCTTGCAGATCTGGAAATGCTCTGGCAGAAAGGCGCCCGCCAGTTCAAATTCGTCGATCGCACCTTCAATCTGAAAATCGACACCTCACTGAAGATCATGGACTTCTTCCTCAACAAGATTGCCGAAAATCCGGATGATCCCCCATTTGCGCACTTTGAACTGATTCCGGATCACCTTCCGGAAAAATTGAAAGAAGCCATCGTCCGATTTCCAGAAGGAACCCTTCAGTTCGAAATCGGCATCCAAAGCTTCAATGTCGAGGTGCAGAGCCGCATCTCGCGTCGCCAGAAAAACGAGGTGGCGCGCGACAACATCCTGTGGTTGGGCGAGCACTCCGGCGCGCACCTGCACGTTGACCTTATTGCAGGCCTGCCCGGCGAAACGGTGGAAAGTTTCGGTGAGGGTTTCAATAAGCTGGTGGCATTGAAGCCGCACGAAATCCAGTTCGGTATTCTGAAACGGCTGCGCGGCGCACCCATCGCACGGCATACTGCCGATTATGCATTGCGCTTCAATCCGGCCCCACCCTACAACATTCTTTCCACCGATTGCATTGATTTCAGCGAGATGCAGCGTCTGTCACGGTTTTCCAGATATTGGGACATGCTGGCCAACTCCGGCCGTTATACCCGCACCATGGCAGTATTGCTGGCGGATTCACCGTTCAAGCGTTTTTATGCCCTGAGCGAATGGCTGTATGCCCGCACCCGGCAGACACATGCCATTGCCCACGAGCGCATGGTGCACTTGATTCATGACTACCTGATTGAACTCGGTACCGATGAAGCGAGTGCTGGCGCTTGCCTTATCGCCGACTACCGCGCCACCGGTGGCCGCAGCCGGCTGCGTTTCGAAGCACCCGATGCCGAACTGCCTCTGCCAAAACCGATGAAGCGCAAAGGCGCGACACCCGATCGTCAGGTCCGCCATCTGCAAAATTGAAAAAGCCGGGCAAGCCCGGCTTTTTCATCGATAACTCAGAAACGCTTGCCCAACATCAGTGAATAGACCATCGGATCGACATTGGCGGTACCGATGCGCACACCGTTGAGCGACACATCGGCATCGATGTCCATCCAACGGGCATCAAGCACCATGTCCCAATCGTCTGAAACCGCAAAACGCAAGCCGGCTTGGGCGGCAAGTCCGAAGCTGTTTCCTACCGAAAGTTTATTTCCGGCGATTGCCCCTTTGGATTTCTCACTGAAGGTCAACGTGTAATTCAGACCGGCACCAACGAACGGACTGACTTTTCCTTCTGGATTGAAATAATACTGCAGACTAACCGTAGGCGGCAGGTGCTTGAATTCACCTACTTTGCCCAAGCCGTCCAAGGATACTTGGTGCGTAAACGGTGTCGATGCCAGAACTTCCAGCGCCA
>JAHEBG010000113.1 GCA_024642445.1 Gammaproteobacteria bacterium
CATGCCGGACATTTCAGCCGTGAAGCGGCCTTGGGCTTGACGTACCCTTTGCCAGACAAAACGTAAAGTGCCAAGGGCAATCCAGAGTGCCGAAAAATAGGCCAAGGCGGTTTTCAGTGGTTGCTGCGGGGCTTTGAAATACGCCACTAGTGCCATAACGGCAGCAACAACCAACCATGGCATCAGCATGCGGGCTACGTTACCTAGTGCCTCGTTCTGCCAGCGGCTCAATGGGCCAAACGGAAGCAACAGTATCATCGGTGCCATCAATACCAGAAACAGTTTTCCGAAGTAGGGTGAGCCAACCGAAATTTTGCCCATGTCCAAGGCTTCGGCCAACAATGGGTAAAGCGTGCCCAGCAATACCATGGCACATGCGGCGGTAAGCAAAAGATTGTTGATCAGCAGCAGGCTTTCCCGTGATTGCCAGTGAAAGGGTTTGCCGAATTCTTTCGGTGTCCGCCAGGCGAATAAGCCCAGTGAGCCGCCGACCACCAAACACAGGAATGCCAAGATGAACATGCCGCGCTCAGGGTCGGAGGCGAAGGCATGTACCGATGTCAGCACGCCCGAGCGCACCAGGAATGTGCCAAGCAATGACAGCGAAAATGCGGCAATGGCCAGCAGTAATGTCCAGCTGGAAAAGCTGCCCCGTTTTTCGGTTACCGCCTGCGAGTGAATCAGGGCGGCACCCACCAGCCAAGGCATGAAGCTGGCATTTTCAACGGGATCCCAGAACCACCAGCCACCCCAGCCCAATTCGTAATAGGCCCAGAAACTGCCCAGTGCAATACCCAGAGTTAAAAAGCCCCAGGCGGCGTTGGTCCATGGCCTTGCCCATTTGATCCATTGGGTGTCGATGCGTCCATCAATCAATGCGGCAATGGCAAACGCGAAGGCCACTGAAAATCCCACATAGCCTAAATACAGCAGGGGCGGATGGAAAATGAGCCCAGGATCCTGCAGCAAGGGGTTCAGATCATGCCCTTCAATGGCGGCCGGCAATAAGCGTTCAAAGGGGTTGGAAGTGAAAACGGTAAAGGCCAGAAAGCCGAACGCTATCCAGCCCATGACCGAAAGCACGCGGGCAAGCACCGGCTGCGGCAACGCGCTGGAGCCGAGTGCGACTGCACTGATCCATACGCACAATATCACTACCCACAACAGCAACGAGCCTTCATGGGCACCCCACACCGCCGAGATTTGATAGAGCGGCGGCAACAGGCTGTTCGAATTTTTAGCGACATAGGCAACAGAGAAATCGTGGACCTCGAAGGCATACGTGAGCAGGGCGTAACTGAACACTACAGCGGCCAGTAAGGCATACGAGAGCGGACGGGCGCTGGACATCAGTACGGTATTCGAACGGTGCGCACCCCACATCGGCAATATGCCCAGAAGCAGCGCCATGATCAAAGCCGCCAGCAAAAGTACTTGCCCCAGTTCAGGAAGCATCAGGGTGCTCCGCAGTTCAGGCTGTGCATGGCCGGGCCTTCGCTCATTTTGGCCAGCATTTCCGGGCTCATGCCCTTGGCAACTTCCGCCGGCATATAGGTTTCATCGTGCTTGGCCAGTACTTCGGTAGCGTTAAATTCAGTGCCTTGCATTTTTCCGGTGGCAATCACGCTGGTGCCTTCCTTGAACATATCGGGCAGTATGCCGTTGAAATGTACTGGAATGAAACGGCTGCCATCGGTCACCCGGAAGCGCACATCCAATGTGCTCTCGGTTCGGGCCACACTATTGCTGCAGACCACACCGCCCAATCGGAATCGCGCGCTATCGGGGGCTTTGCTTTCGTGTACTTCCGTGGGCGTGTACAGATAGTTGATGTTTTCATTCAATGCCATACTGATGAAAACGGCGGCCAATGCCGCGGCCGCTAAAACCAATGCGACAAACATAAGTCTGCGTTTACGAACCGGGTTCATGGCGTGTTCCTGCGTTGTTGTATACGAAGCCGTCGAACGGTCTGCTTCCAGTCCGAAGAGGCAGTCCAGAAATCCCAAAGCATCAGTGCTGTGAATGCTCCGTACGCCATGGCGATGTAGGTCCAGTGGTTCATGGCTGTTCTCCGTAGCGCTCCAGCGCCCATTGTTTACGGCTTTCCTGTTGCAGATTGAGTACGCGGGCACGGCGCAAAACCGAACCCACATACCAGAGTTTGGTGGCGACCACCAATACAATCAAAGGCCATAGCATGCTGCTATCCATTTTTGATGGGCCGATTAAGCGGATGGTTTGCCCTTGATGCAATGTGTTCCACCACGTTACCGCAAAGTGCACGATGGGCACATTGACCACCCCCACGATAGCCATGAAACAGGCGGCACGTCCTGCGGCACGGCGGTCTTCAATGGCATTGTATAAACCAATAACTGCAAGAAAAAGAAACAGCAGGACCAGCTCAGAGGTTAATCGAGGATCCCAAGTCCACCATGTTCCCCAGGTGGGCTTTCCCCAGACCGAGCCGCTGATCAGGGTTATCGCCGTGAACACTGCACCAATCGGGGCCGATGCCATTGCCAGCAATTCAGAAATTTTGATGCGCCATATCAGCGCAATGGCGCCTTGTATCGCCATGATCACGAAAATCATCATGCTCATCCAGGCGGCAGGCACATGGATATATAGGATTCGGAAGCTGTCGCCCTGCTTGTAATCGGCGGGAACCACCAGCAATGCACCGTACAAACCGACGGCCATGAGCACGGCGGCGAGAATCAGGCTGGGTGCACTCCAGCGCTCGGCGAAGTGGTCGAAGCGGGGCGGTGAGCCAGTTTGATTGAACCAAAGCAGAATTTTATTCATGATCAACTCAATGCGATGCGTAATGCAGTGGCGGCAGCCCAGGGCGCCAACACCAGTAAAAGGACCAGCCCGGCACACATCAACCAGAGCGCGCCAAGCCAAGGCAGGCCTTGACCGGCCGACCAGACACTGCCGGCTCCGAACACCAGTACCGGCACATATAAGGGCAGGGCCATCAAAGCCAACAATAGGCCGGATCGGCGGATACCCAGAGTGAGTGCCGCCACCATAGCGCCGATCAGGCTCATTATCAGGCTTCCTAACAGCAAGCTGAGCATGAGTACGGGAAGCAGCTGACCAGGTAAAAACAGCAGCTGCGCCAGCAACGGGGTAATCAGCAATACCGGTAATGCCGTGCTGAGCCAGTGCACGATGATTTTGCTAACGATCATCAACGATAACGGCACTGGCGAGAGCAACATCTGCTCCAGGCTGCCGTCTTCGAAATCGCTGCGGTAGAGGTTATCGAGAACCAACAGGCTTGCCAGCAAGTGTGCTACCCAGATCACCGCGCCGGCGTTCTTGGCTAAAGCCGACGGTTCGGAGCCCAATGCCAAAGGAAACATCACGCAAACCATAAGCGCGAACAGCAGCGGTTGAACGGCGTCAGAGCGGCGCTGCCACATCAGTGCGGTATCGCGGCGCAGCAACGCGGCCAGCTTATGCATGTGCGCCACCTCGCTGAAGTTCCAGCAGGCGCACCGGTACGGCGGGGGCAGCGTATGCACCATGGGTGCTGATCAGGGCCGCACCGCCACTGGCAATATGGGTCTCGATCATCCGGGTAACCCAGGCAATGCCATGCAGGTCGAGGTTGGCGTAGGGCTCATCCAATAGCCACAGCGGACAATGCGCAAGTTGCAGTTTTGCCAGACTGAGCCGTTTATTTTGGCCAGCCGAGAGTTTTCCAGCAGCGGTGTCTTCATAGCCGGCTAAGCCGCAGTCGGCCAAAAGCCGTTCGATTTCATCGGAGCTCAAGTTACCCTTCAGAGCCGCACTAAAGCGTAGGTTCTGCAGAACGGTCAGTTCCGCCTTATGCCCGGGCTTATGGCCGAGATACCCAGCAATCCTGTTGAAATGTTCACGTTCGAACAAGGTGCCTTGCAAATATACCGACCCCGACTCGGGCGGCAACAATCCGCACAATACCCGAAGCAAGGTGGTTTTTCCGGAGCCGTTATCGCCTTTGATCAGCAATGCTTCGCCTTCGTCCAGATGAAAATCCAGGGGGCCAAAAATGCGCTCTTCATTTCTTGAAAAACACAGGGCCTGGGCATGCAGCAGTGCGGCGTGGGGTCTGGCCATGAACGGGAAACGGCATCCTGAAGTCAACCCCGGTATTTTAACGGGTTTAGCCGCTTGCTTGCGCTAATTTCCTGTGAAAAAGGTATGTCTGTTGCATAATATTGATTCGAATCAATTCTGGGCGCTCCAATGCATCTCCAATCCAAGTTGCCGAATGTCGGCACTACCATCTTTACCGTGATGTCGGGCATGGCAATGCAGCATCAGGCGGTCAATCTCGGGCAGGGTTTTCCGGACTTTCCCGTGCCCGAATTTCTGGTAGAGGCGTTGGCACGCGCCATGCGTGATGGCAAGAACCAGTATGCCCCGATGACCGGCATTCCGGCATTGCGGGAGGCCATCGCGGAAAAAACCCTGGCCTGTTACGGCCATAGCGCCTGTCCGGACAGTGAAATTACGGTGACCAGTGGCGCTTCCGAGGCTATCTTCGATGCCGTGTTGGCGGTTGTCCGCGCCGGCGATGAAGTGATTGTGCTGGACCCCTGTTACGACTGCTATGAACCTGCCATTGCGCTGGCCGGCGGAATCTGTGTGCACGTACCGCTTAATCCTGATGACTTCCGTGTGGACTGGGCGCTGTTAACGGCTGCGGTGAGTGATAAAACGCGGATGATCTTCATCAATTCGCCACACAATCCCTCCGGCGCGCTGTTCAGCGCAGACGACATGCAGAAGTTGACGGAATTGATGCGCGGCCGCAACATTTTTCTGCTGTCCGATGAAGTTTATGAGCATATCGTATTCGACGGCGCGCGCCACGAAAGTGCATTGCGTTATCCCGAGTTGGCGGAAAAAGCATTCGTGATATCAAGCTTCGGCAAAACCTACCATTGCACCGGGTGGAAGATCGGGTATTGCATCGCACCGAAGGCATTGACTGCGGAGTTGCGCAAAGTCCATCAGTA
>JAHEBG010000114.1 GCA_024642445.1 Gammaproteobacteria bacterium
TCCAGTTCTCGGATTCGCTCCGGCTCGGGTAGGCGAATATAGAATTTCATCGTCGCTCCTGACTAAAAAGGCGCCGGAATCGGCGCCTTCCAGTGTAGCAAAGCCCTGAGCTCAATCGCCTTGCGCTTCCATGGTCGGGCCGTATTCCTGGCCAACGCTGACGCCGCTTTGTTGGTTGAAGTAGAAGGTTGGTGCCGGACGTTGTTTGCCGCCAATCTCCGCCATGGTGCTGGCATCGAACAGCCTGCCGTTGACCATGACATACGCGGTATCGATGGTACTTTCGATTTTTTCCAGCGGATTGCTGTTGACCACGACCAGATCCGCGCGCTTGCCGGGCTCCAAGGATCCGATATCGGTACTCAAACCCAGATAGTCGGCACCGTCGATGGTGGCCGCACGCAACGCCTGCCAGGGCGTGAAGCCGCCCTGAACCAAAGACCAGATCTCCCAGTTCGGTGACAGCCCTTGCATCTGGCCATGCCCGCCCACTTGAATTTTGATACCGGCATCGCGTAAGCGCTTGGTCTGCTTGGCCACTTCAATGTGGTAGTAATCCCATTCCGGTGCGGTGTCACGTCGGATGGAGCGGGCATCCAGCGCATCACGCGGGTAGAATTTCAGGAAGCGCGCATTTTCCCAGATGTTCATTTTGTCGTACCACCAATACTCGGCATTAAGCCCGCCGTAATTGACTACCAGCGTAGGGGTATTGCGCACGTCTGTGGCTTTCCAGGTGTCCACTACGTCCTTGTACAACGGTGCCACCGGTATGTTGTGTTCAATGCCGGTCACGCCGTCGAGCATCATGGTCATGTTGTGATTGAAGGTGGAGCCGCCTTCTTCCACCACCAACAGGCCTTGTTCGCGTGCCGCCTGATTGATCTGCTGGCGCTGATCACGTCGCGGTTGATTGTAGCTCTTGACGCTGAATGCACCGAGCGCCTTCATTCGTGCCATGGTGTTGCGGGCATCTTCCAGCGAGTTGATTACGGCTTTGAAGTCGCCGTCGGCGCCATAAAGAATGGTGCCGGTAGACATCACGCGCGGACCGACCAAAATACCTGCTTTCTGCATTTCGGACTGGTTGAAGACCGTCTCCGAGGTGGCGGACGGGTCGTGCATGGTGGTGATGCCGAAGGCCAGATTGGCATAATAAGCCCAGTTGTTCTGTGGCAACACGCCGGTTTCGAAATGCGCGGCATGGGCATGGGCATCTACAATTCCAGGGAAGATTGTCTTTCCGGTGGCATCGATGACCCGGGCGCCTGCCGGTATCTGCACCTGCGTCCCTACGGCAGCAATCTGGCCGTTCTGTACCAGCACCGTACCATTTTCAATGACCTCTTGCTGGCTCTCGGCATTTTTCATGGTAATGATGCGTGCGCCGGTAAAGGCCACGCTATCGGTGCTGCGGTCGGTAGGCAGGGTAAAGGCCATGGAGGTGCTGCGGTTGCTGGCGCCGGCATTGATGCTGCGGGAATAATACTGATTGCCCAGCATCCAATGCACGGTATTGGCATCCGACCAGTGCAGATACGGGCCGGCACTCTCGGTTAGGCGCGTCACCGGCACTGCTGTTGTGTCTTTGCTCAGTTCAATGCTGCCGCCGGTCATCGGCAACGGTGCCACGAAGGCATTGAACAATTCGGTGAACGCCACGTGTTTTCCGTCAGGACTCAATTGCACCGAATCGGCATATTTCAGGCTAAGCAGTTCGCGCGGATTCTCGCCGTGCAGGCCGATGCGATTGACTTTCTTCGACAGGCCGCCGCCACTCATGTACAGCAGCGCTTTCGAATCGTGGGTAAATTGCGGCTCGCCGCCATCCGCGACTTTTACCGGCGCCCAACGCGCGCTAGGTGTGATGTAAATACCGCTGTTGCCGGTATTCAGACTTCCGGTCATGGCGCCGCCCTGACCTTTGATGAATACCATCTGCTGGCCATCGGGCGAATATTTCGGCTGATAATAAAAGCCAGGCTCAGTGGTCAAGCGACGGCTGCTGCCATTGCTCAGATCCACTTCGCGGATGCTGCCCTGTGCTTGATCACTCCATGTGGTGTACAGCAGCTTCTTGCCGTCCCGGCTGAAGCTGGGTTGGTACTCGAACACGCCGGACTCATTGGTCAGCCGTGTGATGGCCCCGTTCGGCAAGGATTTTTTCCAGAGGTTGCCCACGGCATGAAAAATGACCGTGTTGCCGTCGGGGGATGTCGCGACATCGCGCAGCATTTTCGGGGTGAACGTATCGCCTTCCAGGCGTTGCGTTATCCGGATCGGCGCGGTTAGCTTCTGCTCCACCTGTGCCGTGAACGGTACCGCGCTGTGCGCACCGTTTTGCATGTCCACGCGCCACAGTTTGCCCTGTGCCCAGATTACTACCGCACGCGAATCCGGTGTCCAGTTGTAGTTGGCATATGGGCCGAAAATAGCCCATGCCTCCTGCATGTCGTGTGAGAGTCCGTCCCACAACGGCGTTACCTTGCCCGAGGTTAGATCCAGCACATGCAGAACGGTCTTGTCGCGCACGCGTTTAATGAAAGCCAGACGTTTGCCATCGGGTGAAGGTTGCGGCCGGATGGCGCCGCCCGGGGTGTTGATTAAGGTTTCGGTTTCACCGGTTTCGCGGTCAAGCCGTTTGATGGCGTAGATCACACTGTGCACGTTTTTGTTGTACTCGAAAACATTGCCACGGCTGACGTCTTCCGAATAATAGACATAGCGGCCATCGGCACTGGCCGCCGGCTCGCCCAGATCCATCTGATCGTTTTTGCGCTTGGTCAGCTGCAACCCTTCGCCGCCGTTTTTATGGGTCATCCATAATTCACCGGCACCCAATGAACGCCCTGAGGTGAAGTGTTTGCGGCCGATCAGGTATTCCCCATCCGGTGTCCATACCGGGTTGTTGAATAGGCGGAAACTTTCTTTGGTCACCTGCTTGGCATTGCTGCCATCCGTTGCCATGCGCCAAAGGTTATTGCCACCGGCACGATCGGAGGTGAAAGCGATTTCCTTTCCGTCGGGCGAGAACCGGGGCTGCACATCCCATGCCGGGCCACTGCTGATGCGTTGGGCATTGCCGCCTTCAATTGGAAGAAGATAGATATCTCCCATCATCGAAAAAACGATTCGACGTCCGTCCGGACTGACATCCAAGTCCAGCCATGTGCCTTCGTCGGTGCTGAAGCGTACGGTTTTGGTTTTTCCGTGGTCAGCACTGATATCCCATGCCGGTTTGTCGGCTGCCGATGCGGTGAGGGCAGCACCCAGCAACAGTGCGCCGATTGTGCGTGAAAGCGGATTGCGTGTCATTCGAATTCCTTACGGTTGGTAGGCGCGCGGCATGCTGGTTGCGGGCGCCAAATAGCGGTCGCGCAAGCGGGTCTGTCGCGATACCAGAGGTGTATTTTTTCCGGCCAGCCACATCACTTCGGCGGTCGAGCTAACGTCCAGCGGGTCACCGGTCCAAAGCACCAAATCGGCGGTTTTGCCTACTTCAATGCTGCCGATTTGAGCGTCGACACCCAAGGCCTTGGCCGGTGCCGAGGTGATTCCGGCCAGTCCGGCTTCCCATGGCAAACCGTTGGCTACGGCATTTCCGGCAATTTGACGAAGTTTACGGGCATTGTGCGAGGCGTCGTTGCCGTTGATGAAACTGACCGACACGCCGGCGCGTTGCAAGCGGGCGGCATTTTCATCGGTGGCGCCCAGTTGTTCAAAGCTGCCGGGCAGGTTATCCATAGCGTCAATGAAGACCGGCACTTTCGCCGTGGCAAGTTCATCGGCCAAGCGCCAGGCTTCCGCCGCACCCACCAAAGCCACACGGATACCGGTTTTACGGGCCATAATCAGTACCTGCCGGATATCGGCTTCGCGGTTCACATACACAAAGAAGCGTGAACCGAGCAAAGCGCTGTTCAAGGCGTTGCGCCCAGCAGCGGTCAGCACGCGCTCATCGCCGGGAATCGGGGCTTTGGCTTCGGCAAAGGCCTGTTCCAGCAACATGAACTGTGCGGCACGGGTGCTGCCGCTCTGGTTCAGTTTGCTGTTGCCCACCACAATATAGGGAATCCTGCGCAGTGGCTCATAGCTGCCGTCCAGCCGCATCACGCCGCCCTGGCCGGGCAAGAGGGTGCCGTCGGTACCCAAAGCGGTAAAGCTCATGCCACCCACGCGCGCCACTGCCAGAAGGGTTGAGCGCGGATTGTAGGCGCGGGTGACATCGAACTCCGGACGGAAGCGCTCAATTAAGCCGGAATCGCCGGTTTTCAGTGAAAAGTTGGAGTCCACCGAAGAGTTTTCCGCGCTGATTTCTTCCAGTCCTATGTCGTTGATGCCGGCAAACAGACCGGGCGTCAACGGCTTGCCTTGGGCCTGAATACTGGCAATGTTGGCCGGGTTTGCAAGGTTTTTGCCGATCGCAGCGATTTTTCCGTTCTGAATCAGGACGTCGGTATTCTTCAACGTGCCTTGGCTGCCTGCGGTGTGCACGGTGGCATTGCGTATCAATACATTTTGAGCCTGGGCAGAAAATGCCATGGCGATCAAGCCGATGAAAACGTAGGTGCGGCTCATGGTTGGCCCTCCTGTCCAATGATGAAATCTGCTTTGGGTTGCAGTGCCTTGTTGTTGCGGTCGAACATCAGCGCGCCATCGACATAGACCAAATCGGCCTTGGCATAACTGGAAAACGGTGTGCCGTTCCAGACCACCACATCGGCCATTTTGCCCGGGGTTAAACTGCCGGTCTTATCGTCAATGCGCAGCGCTTTGGCGGCATTGGAGGTCAGCCAACGGATGGCGTGCTCCGGTGTGATATTCATATCCACACGCTGGGCTGAGGCCATCACTTTCGCGGCCTCCTGGTTGAGGCGCTGTATGCCTTCCGAGGAATCGGAATGCACCACGGCGCAGCCGCCGGCGGGGCGGTCGACCAGTGCGATGTTTTCTTCAATGCCGTCAAAGGCCTCCAGTTTGAAGCCCCACCAATCGGCCCAAA
>JAHEBG010000115.1 GCA_024642445.1 Gammaproteobacteria bacterium
GATGAATTAACGCCAGTCCGTAATCGTACTCCTGGGCACCCACGGTAAAAATACCGCTAACGGTAAATCGTTTGGCCCTGGGCATGGAACCGAAAGGCGTAGCCACCGCTTCACTGATGAAAGCATTTACCGAATCGCCCACCCGCACATTCAAGGCGGCTGCCAGCTCAGAGCCCAGAATGATATTGAATTCACCCTGCTTCAGGCTGTCTATGCGGCCCTGCACCATTTTCGAAGGCAGTTCCGACACCTTACCCTCCATTTCCGGAAGCACGCCACGCAGCAGGGCCGCCTGACGGTTTTCAGCCTGCAACAGGGTTTCGGTCTGCACATAGGGCGAGGCGCCGAGGATGCGGGGGTCCTTGCGCGCTATGGCTATGGCTTCCGGCCAATTTTGCAGTGCGCCGCCCGCCCCTTCTATGGTGGCATGTGCAACGGTGCCCAGCATGCGATTGCGCAATTCCTCCTGAAACCCATTCATCACCGAAATGGTTGTAATTAGGGCCATCACGCCAATGAGAATGCCCAGAATCGAAGCGAACGAGATGAAAGAGATGAAGCCGTTCCGGCGTTTGGCACGCAAATAACGGAATCCAATGGCGGCAGTGAGAGGCTGAAACATTGCTCTATAATACGGGGTTTGCCAATATGCTTGGCATTTTCTTTGCGGCACCGGTTCGATTAGCGTTCACAATTCTACGCAACCGCCCTGCTTGGCTGTCCGGCAATGCCGGCGTCCACCAGTAGTACACCACGGACTGGCCGTTACATTGGCTGCGCAACTCCAGCAAATACCCTAAGTAGCGCCATGACATGCTACTTAACGGCACCGAGCGCCCATGCCGCACCATTGTCCAGCGTCCGCTGGCCCATACAATGTTGGCATCTTGCAGACAGCAGACCTTTCTCAAGGCATGCGCCCAATACAGCAATACGGATAGTACAAGCGCCAGTTTGATGAACAGTGAAAATCCGCATGCAGCAACGGAAGCCAGTGCCAGAATCGCCAGCAAATGAAGAAATATACGCAGCTTTATCTGCGGAAAAGTCTCAAGCCGGAAGCTCGGTAATGATGTCGATGATCTGTACAAGCGCTACATCCTGCGGGCGTTCCCGTCCCATGAACCATCGCCACAGCATATCGTCTTCGGTGTCGAGCAATTGTAGGAATTGCTTCCTTTCCTGGTCATCGGCTGTTGACCAGCGCCCGTCAAGATAGCGCAACATCAGTTGATCGAGTTCACGCATGCCGCGTCGGCACCGCCAACGCAGACGTTTGATTTCAGGATCAATGTCGGACTCGGGCATCAAGTCAGCCAGGTTTCGATCAGTATTGCCCAGATTGCCCACAGTACGAAGCCGCCAAGAACATAGGCGCGGAAACGGTGCATGACTTTGTTGTAGGTACAGTGGATGGCACTGTGCAGCACGCGCAAGGCCACAAACACCCAGGCCAGCGCAAGCAATAAAGTACCGCCGGTGCCGGTGAACATCGCCAAGACTAGCGCCATGTAGAAAAGCACCGGCAGCTCGAAAAGATTCCTGAAATTGTCGGCGGCACGGCTATCTTCCACGGCCTGAAGCATCTGGCTGCTGGTAGCCACCGATTGCGGATGAATGCGGCGGCGTTTCATTTCACCTACCCGGGTTTGGAACATGCGTAACCAAACCATCACGGTGAGCACCACCATTGCCACTACCGGCCATACCAACGGACTTATCATTTAGGCTCCGTGACGCTGCAGAATCAACTTCTTGATTTCACCGATGGCTTGCGCAGGATTCAGTCCTTTCGGGCAGGTACGGGCGCAGTTCATGATGGTATGGCAGCGGTACAGCTTGAACGGATCTTCAAGGTCATCCAAGCGGGCTCCGGTGTCCTCATCGCGCGAATCAATGATCCAGCGATAGGCCTGCAACAGAATGGCAGGCCCCAGATAGCGGTCGCCGTTCCACCAGTAGCTTGGGCAGGACGTGGAGCAACAGGCACAGAGTATGCATTCGTACAGGCCATCCAATTTCGCCCTGTCGTCTTTGGACTGCAAACGCTCACCCGATGCCGGCGGTGCTGACTGCGTGCGAAGCCAGGGCTTTATGGATGCGTATTGTGCATAGAAATGGCTAAGGTCAGGCACCAGATCCTTAACTACCGGCATATGAGGCAACGGATAGATAGGCACGTCTTTCTTTCCGCATTCGTCAATGGCCTTGGTGCACGCCAGCGTATTGGTACCGTCGATGTTCATGGCACAGGAACCACAGATGCCTTCGCGGCAGGAGCGCCGGAACGTTAACGTGGGATCGATTTCGTTTTTGATTTTGATCAGGGCATCCAGCACCATCGGCCCGCACTGGTCAAGATCAACGTCGTAGGTATCCACGCGCGGATTAGCGGCATCGTCGGGATTCCAACGGTAAATCTTAAAGGTACGCACGTTCATTCCGGCATCGGACGCCGGGTAATGCGTGCCTTTACCGATTTTTGAATTTGCCGGCAGTGTAAATTCAGCCATTGTATTTCCTTTGAATAAACCGTGAGAGCACTTAAATTGGTATTGCGCTCAAATTATTGCGTTGCCTTATTGGCATTGACCCACTCAAGAAATCCATTGAACAGTGGATAGAATAGCGGTTTATCAAGCCCAGCCCAGTTGAAGGCCTTTCGTTTGGCCAGATAATGCGTTTTTCCGGTCACCGGATCAATGGCTTCGATACTTGCCATGAAATCATAGCCGCCCAGCCATTCGACATTGGTTTTAACCACAAGAAACTTGCCGTAGCTTTTTGATGCCTGACGCAGACCGATAAGATCCGAAATATTGCTGATCTCATCGGATTTTCCGCTAGCAATAAGCACCTGCTCGAACCCTTGCTTATTCAGCACCTTTTCAAAATAACCAATATTGCTGACCGATTCGATGATAAAACCTTCATAGGTTTCACCTTTGTCACCAATCTGGATATAGGCCAATTTACGGTATTCCGACAGGGCCAGTTTTTCATTAACCAGAATTTCTTCCGGCTTAAGCGCGTTTTTAGTAGGGAAACTGCCGTTAGCGTCGGGCTTAACCGCCTTCATGGTGGAGCTGCACCCGGTAAGCACAATAAGAGCAAGGGCAATCATGGACACACGGAGAAAATGCATAGCTGTTCCTAAATAATTGTTGATTGATGGTTGAATCAATACTTCCGTTCTTTCGGCGGAATAAAGGCCACATCCGAACTGAGGGTATTGAGATGCACAGGACGGTAATCAATGGTGGTGTTGCCTTTGTCGTCTATCCACGCCAAGGTGTGTTTCATCCAGTTTTCATCGTCACGGGTCTTGAAATCCTCGCGTGCATGCGCACCGCGCGATTCCTTGCGGTTCTCGGCTGAAACCATGGTAACCACGGCCTGACCGAGCAGATTCTGCAACTCCATGGTTTCGATCAAATCCGAGTTCCACACCAACGAGCGGTCAGAGACCTTGACGTCTTCAAAGCTGTCAAATGCCTCGCGGATCTTGCTGACGCCCTGCTGCAGGGTTTCTCCGGTGCGGAATACAGCCGCATCGTTCTGCATGATGCGCTGCATGTTGTCGCGGATTTCGGCAGTAGGCGTAGAACCGTTGGCGTAGCGCAGCTTATCGAGATTGGCCAAGGATTTATCCAAGGCGCTGGCCGGCAGTGTTTTATGCGGCTGGTTCGGCTTAATGGTTTCGGCGCAACGGTTGGCTACTGCACGACCAAACACCACCAGATCCAACAAGGAGTTGGAACCCAGCCGGTTGGCGCCATGCACGGAAACACAGGCAGCCTCACCGATGGAGTAAAGGCCCGGCACCACCGTGTCAGGATTGCCGTTTTTCAGGGTGACCACTTCGCCGTGGTAATTGGTCTGCAACCCGCCCATATTGTAGTGAACGGTTGGCAATACCGGAATCGGCTGGCGGTTGACATCTACGCCGGCGAAAATTTTGGCGGTTTCGGATATGCCCGGCAGTTTTTCGTGGATCATTGCCGGATCCAGGTGGGTCAGATCCAGATGGATGTGGTCTTTTTTCGGGCCAACACCGCGGCCTTCACGGATTTCTATAGTCATCGAGCGACTGACCATATCGCGGGGCGCCAGGTCTTTTACGCTTGGCGCATACCGCTCCATGAAGCGCTCACCGGAAGCATTACGCAAAATGCCGCCTTCGCCGCGCACACCTTCGGTTATCAGACAGCCCGCACCGTAAATTCCGGTGGGATGGAACTGTACGAATTCCATGTCCTGCAAAGGCAGACCAGCGCGCAATGCCATGCCGCCGCCGTCACCGGTGCAGGTATGCGCCGAGGTTGCCGAGAAATACGCGCGTCCGTAACCGCCAGTGGCTAGAACCACGCCATGGGCACGGAACACATGCAAGGTGCCTTCGGCCATATCCAGTGCTATCACGCCACGGCAAACGCCCTCCTCGTCCATGATCAAATCGAGGGCAAAGTATTCAATGAAGAATTTGGCATCGTGCTTCAACGACTGTTGATACAGCGTATGCAGAATGGCGTGGCCTGTTCGGTCGGCTGCAGCACAGGTACGCTGTGCCGGCGGACCTTCACCAAACTGGGTGGTCATGCCGCCGAACGGACGCTGGTAGATCTTGCCTTCTTCGGTACGCGAAAACGGCACACCGTAATGCTCAAGCTCGATGATGGCGGGTATGGCCTCACGGCACATGTATTCAATGGCGTCTTGGTCACCCAGCCAATCGGAACCTTTGACGGTATCGAAGAAGTGGAAGCGCCAATCGTCTTCACCCATATTGCCCAGCGCTGCGGAAATCCCGCCCTGCGCCGCCACGGTGTGCGAACGCGTGGGAAAAACCTTGCTGATGCATGCCGTCTGCAGGCCTTTGGCAGCCAAGCCGAAGGTGGCACGCAAGCCGGCACCACCGGCGCCGACCACGATCATGTCGTATTTGTGTTCGATGATTTTATAGGCTTGGGTCATAAGGTTCTCAAAC
>JAHEBG010000116.1 GCA_024642445.1 Gammaproteobacteria bacterium
CGAGCTGGCGTTGAACCTGTAACCTAGGAGCACATCATGTTGAAAGGGTCTTGCCAGTGCGGCGCCGTTCATTTCGAAATCAGTGCAGACCTGCATCCGCCCGATGCATGCCATTGCCGGCAATGCCGCAAGCAATCCGGGCATTTCTGGGTTTCAACCGATGTTGAACGTGACCACATCCGGATTACGGGCATCGAACACATCACCTGGTATGCTTCTTCAGAAAACGTGCGCCGCGGATTTTGCGCAATCTGTGGTGCATCGCTGTTCTGGGATCCAGTAGAAAAAAATAAAATCGCGGTAGCCATGGGCGCATTCGATGGACCTACGGCCAGCCACGTGGCCATGCACATCTTTACTGCAGAAAAAGGTGATTATTACGATCTTGAAGACGGCATACCGAAACATCTTTAATCCATACCTTCGGCAACAACAACGTTACCGCAAGACATCGCACCGTCTTTTGGAAAGACGAAGCCTGCAATTTGCGGTATAAAGAAGACGCAAATTCGGTAACACCATCCACGTCTGGGGAGATTGATATGACAAAAGCACCGAAATGGTTCCTTCCAGTAGCAATTTTAGCCTTACTCTGGAATTTAGCCGGATGTCTGGCCTATCTGGCAGATGCCATGCTGAAACCGGAAGATATCGCGCAGATGAGCGCAGCGCAACAAGCCATGTATGCCGCTCGTCCCGCCTGGTCGGTAGCGGCCACCGCAATTGCGGTTTGGGCTGGCGCAGCAGGCTGTATCGGCTTGATTTGGCGCAAACGCTGGGCGCTGCCAGCACTGTTCGCATCATTATTGGGTGTTGTCGTGCAAGACCTCTCGATGTTCGCCCTGCCCGAGGCCGCGAATGTCATCGACAACACCGTAATCGCAATGCAAGCAATGGTATTGCTGATTTCAATCGCCCTGGTATTGCTGGCACGCAAAGCCCGTAACAATGACTGGCTTTCCTGATCCGTTTTATTGAGGGAATACGAATGAAACTTTTTCTGACGCTGATGGCAGCATCCGCGCTTGCCGATGCCGCACCGGCAAAAAATATAGATGCGTTGTCTAGTGACTATATTCACCTCAGCCTGGCCATGACACCGCACGACAGTAATTTTGTCGATGCCTATTATGGCCCCGCACAGTTTCAGGAAGACGTATTGAAATCGCCAATGCGCTTAGACCAAATACAAATGCAGGCGCAAGCACTTAAATCCCATTTAAATGGGCAAAAAAAACCCGGTGCCAATACTATTGAAGGTCTGCGCATTGAATATCTGAAGAAGCAAACCGATGCCATGCTCGCCCGTATTGATATGTTACAGGGCAAAAAAATGCGTTTCGATGATGAGTCAGCTATTTTATACAATGCCGTGGCACCGCATTATGATCGAAATCATTTCAATGCCATCATCAAGCAAATAGACGAGTTGCTGCCAGGCCCGGGAACCACCGTTGAGCGCGTGAATGCCTTTCGTTCGCAGTTTGTTATTCCGCGCGATAAATTGATGTCTGTTTTTGAAACCGCCATTCAAGAATGCCGTAAGCAAACCTTAAAACACATTAGCCTGCCTGAAGGCGAGAACTTCAAGTTGGAGTTTGTCACCGGCAAAGTATGGAGTGGCTACAACTGGTATAAGGGCAATTTTCAAAGCCTTATCCAAATTAATGTTGAATTGCCCATTTATATTGAACGCGCTATCGACATTGGCTGCCACGAAGGCTATCCGGGCCACCATACCTACAATGTATTGATTGAGAAGAATTTAGTCAACGACAGAAAATGGCTCGAATACAGCGTGTATCCGCTGTTTTCACCGCAATCGCTGATTGCCGAGGGCAGTGCCAATTATGGCGTTGAAATGGCTTTTCCGGAGGCACTCAAAAAATCTTTTCAGCGCGACGTGCTCTACCCGCTGGCTGGCATTAACCCGGCATTGCTCGACAAATACGACGCGCTTCTGAAATTAATCTCGCAATTAAGCTATGCCGGCAATGAAGCAGCGCGTGATTATATAGATGGCAACATGACAGCCCAGCAAGCCATAGACTGGCTGATCAATGTTGAACTGTACCCGATTGAAAAAGCACCGCAGCGCATTAAATTCTTCGATGCCAATCGGAGTTACGTCATTAACTACAACGTGGGCAAAGATTTGGTCAGAAATTATGTTGAACACCATAGCCGTGCCGCTGAAACCGAACTTGAAAAACTGGAGCTGCGTTGGCAGATATTTCAGCAACTGCTTTCAACACCGATGCTTCCCGGCGACTTAAAGGTAACTCCTGCACTCGAAAAATAGCCATACGTATTAGCGCAATAATCCAATTAGACGCAATAAAAAACGGCCCGAAGGCCGTTTTATTTGGAACTGTACGCTAAGTTTTACTTCTGCAGGAAATCGGAAACATCACCGCTCGCATTTACCGAGCAATTGGCGCGACGGTAACCAGAAGCCACCGTAATTTCATAATTGCCCTGACCATAGTCATACACGCTGACCGGGACCGTACTGCCAGATGCAACACCCCAAAATTCGTCGCCCCGCATTTTGCAGGCATTCTGCGCTGCAGCAGGCGCCCCGCGTACCAAGACACTGTTGGCATGGCGGCGATTGTTGCGCTCGGTCTCGCCCGCCATATAACCGGAGTGATACCCTGCGGAATCGTTTTGCGCATAATTGCCACCGTACATGGCATCGTTGTAGCCGCGCTCGTATTCGGAGTTATGCGCCGTATTGTTGTTACGGTTGTCATTGCCGTGATGATGTGCAAGTGCTGCCGCCAAGCCCACCACTGCCAGAGCCCCCAGCGCGTCAGAACCGCTATTGCTGCTGCCGCCGGACTTTCCGCAATCATTTTGGGTTGCATTTTGAATGCTGGCAACGCGTCCGTCATCAATCAATACCGAAACGCATTTTTGATTATCACGACTCCACCACATTTGCGATGCAGATTTTTTGAACTGGAATTTATAGCCACGGTCTTCCATCACGCTTTCAAACGATGATCCCCGCATGCCGACGATGTCTGACAATGCCGGCGGGGTTTTTGCACTGACTTCAGCTGCACCAAAAAGGGTAGCACAGGCCAACACCGTTCCTGCGGCCAATGTATTCATATGATTCATAGTATTTCTCCTTGAAAAAGTAATTAAATATGTTGCTCAGTAGCCGTTACTCAACCGCCTTCGATTATTGCTAGCGGAACGATGTAGTGCTCATAGCCATTCACTTCAATAATCCAATTGTCGCCCTGCAATTTTGCTTTCACGCTATCTTCAGGGCCTGCACTTACGCGCGATCCAGAAAAAACGAATTCACGCTTCAGACCGCCTTGTGGGGTTACGAAAAGTCTCGCATTGCCCGCACCGCCGCGTATCACGCCGAACGTGCATTGGGTTGATCCCATTGGCGCTGAACCCATCGAGCAGTCCAGAGGGCCGGTGGCATGGTACGGTGTGCCTTTGACTTTGGCATCGCCGGGTGCTGCCGTTGTACGAACTGCTGCAGAAGCGGCAGGCCTGCCGGTTATGGATGTGGTCAGCGTGTAATTGGCTTTCTCATTACGACGGGCGGCATTGCGCATCAAATACACCCGAATGGTGTAAACGCCTTTTTGGGTCAAACGCCCATTCCAATTATCGCCCGAAGAAGACCCCACAAAAAGAGCCGAATCATTCGAACCCGGCGGAAGCACATTGAAATAATTGGACGCATTGCTGCTTTTGAAACTGACTTTCATCACCTGCCCGGCATTGGCACCGACTTTATAATCGATAGTTTGATACCCGACGAGACTGCCCTTGACCGTGGCAGAACTGGCGCCTTTGGCGAATTGCAAATTCTTGGTAACGATATCTGAGGCGTGTGACAATGAAGCCACGCCCAATATCAAAGCTAATGCAACAGATTGTTTAAAAAATCGCATACAAACTCCTGGCTGATAATCTATGAATGGAATGGCTAAGGCCACTGGACAGAGTATTTGGCAAATTACTTCGATTTAGCAACCCGTGCAAGCAAGAGCCATGACAGGCCCCACAACACAAGGCCAGCAAGAAATACATACACAGGCACGGCAATAAATACCAACCCCGAGGTTGACGATGCCGAAAACCACATCGATGAGATGTACGACCATGCAGTGAATGCCAAGATTGCGACGGATGTCAGTGCGCTCGCCCGCGTTCGTGCGGAGGATTGATTTTTAGGGGCCAAGAACAGCAGCAAGAAAAATACATAGGGCCCGACTACAAGCAGCCAGAAGAGATCAAGCTCAAAACCGCCTGCTCCTTTTACCATGGCTAAAACGGAAATGACGATTGAGCTTACTAAAGCAAGCCATGTGATACGAGATGCGAGTGTGTTCGCCATTGCATAATGCTAAAAGGAATTGCGTATTAATGCAACTGGCTTCTCGTAAATTCCCGTTATTGATATTTAGCGATCCCAACACTGGGGGGGGGCACAAAAAAAGCGGCCCGAAGGCCGCTTTTTTGTAATGTGATAACGTTTATTTCACACCATGCATCAGTTTATTGATGAACGGCGCCAGCAGGAAGAAAACAACACCGATGATCAAACCGAGCCACCACAATTGGTTAAAAGTGCCGGCATATTGGGTCAGCGAGCTGGCCGATTCACCGTGCTCGCCACCACCGGAAGCGATGGCGGCGATCAAACCGGCCGCGTAATTGGCGGTGGCAATAGACAAGAACCAACCGCCCATGGCCATGCCCACTTCTTTCGGTGCGGCCAATTTCGTTACCATCGACAGACCGATAGGTGACAGGCACAGTTCGGCCATGGTGTGGATGAGGTAGGTCAGACCCAACACACCCCAGAACAGCTTGCCGCCATCGGATGTGGCATTGATTGCCATCACCAGAATGAAGAAGCCGAAGCCGACACCCACCAAGGCCACCGCAAATTTACGTGGAATCGATGGGTTCATGTTGCGCTTGTCCAGCCAAGGCCAGAGCA
>JAHEBG010000117.1 GCA_024642445.1 Gammaproteobacteria bacterium
ACAGCACGGATGTGCGAGGCCTGAGCGTGGTTCTCGGCGATTTCTCCCAACACCAAAAGCGTGTTTCCGGTTTCAGGCAAGCTCGCGGCTAACGATGACAACTCGCCGGCCAACTGCGAAGGCGGCACCAGGGTTTTGCTGGCGGTGCTGAAGGTGAAATCGAAATCCACTGGATTGATTACATGCACTTTGGCGCCACGTTTGACGGCCTGATGGACGCGCTGATGCAACAAAGGCATCTCGTGACGCAGATTGCAGCCCACCAGAATCAGGGTATCGGCAATAGAGAAATCGGTTACCGGCACATCAAAGGGTTCCGCCACGGCGGAATCGGCAAAATCGATTTGTTTGATACGGTGATCCAGATTCGCGGTGCCTATGGCCTTGGCCAAAGTTGCCAGCATCTGGCCTTCCTCATTGCTTGAAGCCGGATGCGCCAGAATACCGGACTCGCTGCCGGCGGCCTTCAATGCCTGTGCGGCGGCGGCAAGTGCTTCGTCCCAACTGGCCTCGCGCCATACCCCGTTTTCCTTGATCTTAGGAACGGTGGCACGCTCGGTGGAATACAGCCCTTCATGCGAATACCGGTCGCGGTCGGAAAGCCAGCATTCATTGACGGCTTCATTATCGCGCGGAACGGCGCGCAGCACTTCACCACGGCGGCTGTGCAGGAACAGATTCGAACCCAGCGCATCGTGATAGCCCAGCGATTCCTTGGCGGTTAGCTCCCAAGCACGCGCTTTGTATCGGAACACTTTGTTGGTCAAAGCGCCTACAGGGCAAACATCGATGACGTTGCCGGAAATCTCACTCATCAACGGCTTGCCGTCAAAGGTACCGATTTGCAGGTTTTCGCCACGATAGATGCCACCCAATTCGTAGGTGCCGGAAATTTCAGCCGAGAACCGGACGCATCGGGTGCACTGGATGCAACGGGTCATATCAGTCGCTACCAACGGCCCCATGTCTTCATCAGGCACCACGCGCTTGCGGTCAACGTACCGGCTCACAGAACGGCCATATCCCATCGACACATCTTGTAGCTCGCATTCGCCGCCCTGATCGCAGATCGGGCAATCCAGCGGATGGTTGACCAGAAGGAATTCCATGACGTTGCGCTGCGCATCCAGCGCGCGTTTGCTTTGAGTGTAAACCTTCATGCCTTCCATCACAGGTGTGGCACAGGCAGGCATCGGTTTCGGTGTTTTTTCAACATCCACCAGGCACATACGGCAGTTGGCGGCGATGGGCAGTTTTTCGTGGTAGCAGAAGCGCGGCACAGGAATGCCGGCTTGATCGGAAGCCTGGATAATCATCGAACCTTTGGCCACCTGCACGGTTTCCCCGTTGATTTCCAGGGTCACCATATCGACGGCGGCTTTCGGCGCTTCGGCGGGGGTACTCATGCCGCAATCTCCCGTTGTTCATCAACCCAGAATTTTTTATGGGTGATGGCATATTCGAATTCATGCCAGTAATGACGTAAAAAGCCTTGCACTGGCCAGGCAGCCGCTTCACCGAATGCACAAATGGTGTGGCCCTCGATTTGTCCGGCGGCGGCCTTAAGCATGCTCAGATCTTCCATGCTGGCTTCATGCGCCACAATGCGACCCAATACCCGGTACATCCAACCGGTGCCCTCGCGGCACGGCGTGCACTGACCGCAACTTTCCTTGTAATAGAAACGCGCGATACGATGGCAGGCGCGCACCATGCAGGTGCTATCGTCCATTACCACCACTGCGCCAGAGCCAAGGCCGGAGCCGGCTTTCTGGATGGAGTCGTAATCCATGGTGCAATCCATCATGATTTCCGCTGGCAATACCGGCATGGAAGAACCGCCGGGAATCACCGCTTTCAGTTTACCGCCGGCACGTATACCGCCGGCCAGCTTCAGCAGTTCCGAGAACGGCGTGCCCAGACGTATTTCGAAGTTGCCCGGGTTGGCCACATGGCCGGAAACCGAAAAAATCTTCGGGCCGCCGTTGTTCGGCTTGCCTTGGTTCAAAAACCACTCAGCACCGTTGCGCAGAATGGCCGGCACCGAAGCATAGGTTTCGGTGTTGTTGATGGTGGTGGGTTTGCCGAACAAACCAAAATTGGCAGGAAACGGCGGCTTGAAACGGGGCTGACCTTTTTTGCCTTCCAGCGACTCCATCATCGCGGTTTCTTCACCGCAGATGTAAGCCCCGGCGCCGAGCGCGGCATGGATATCGACATCAATGCCGGAACCGAGAATGTTCTTGCCGAGCAAGCCGGCCGCATAGGCTTCTTTCAAGGCTTCTTCGAAATGCTCGAACGGCTCATGATGGAACTCTCCGCGCAGATAGTTGTATGCCACGCTGGAACCTGTGGCATAACAGGCAATAGCCATGCCCTCGATAACCGAATGTGGGTTGTAACGCAGGATATCCCGGTCTTTGCAGGTGCCGGGTTCAGACTCGTCGGAATTGCATAGGATGTATTTCTGTCCGGGCGCACTGCGCGGCATAAAGCTCCACTTCAGGCCGGTAGGAAATCCCGCACCGCCACGACCGCGCAGACCGGACTGCTTGACCATGTCGATAACTTGTTCCTGAGGCATTTTGTCGGCCAGCACCTGGCGCCAGGCTTTGTAGCCGTCCTGCTGCAGATAGCTGTCCAAGGCCCACGGTTTTTCGTGGTGCAGTGTGGTGTAAACCACTTGATGTTCCAAAGGTGCTGAACCAATTGCCATGGGGTTTCCTTACTTCAGTCCGGCGAACAGTGCGTCGAGCGTATTGGGGGTGACGCGTTCATGGTAGTGGCCGTCAATGACCACAGCGACGGCGCCGGCACAGGCGGCGACGCATTCTTCTTCAACTTTAAGCGTAATGCGCCCGTCTTTGCTGGTGCCGCCATGTTTGCAACCCAGGGTTTTCTCGGCATGACGAACCAGATCTTCGGCGCCGTTCAACCAGCAGCTGATATTGGTGCAGATCGAGACTTTATGCCGGCCAACCGGCTCCAGATCGAACATGGAATAAAAGCTGGCGACCTCATAGGCCCAGATCGCGGGAATTTCCAGATACTTGGCCACAGCCGCAATCAAGGCATCGGTGAGCCAACCGCCGTTCTGTTCCTGGGCAGCCATCAGACTCTGGATGACCGCCGAACGTTTGCGATCGGACGGAAACTTGGCGACCCAGTGATCGATATGCGCACGCGTGTCATCGCTCAACGCCGTCATCGGGTCGACATGCAGGCATGCTTCGAAATTACCGGTTGCTTTCATCGATCCACCTCGCCAAACACAATATCGTAGGTGCCAATCATGGCCACCACGTCAGATAACATATGGCCACGCACCACTTCATCCATCGATGACAGGTGGGCAAAGCCAGGAGCACGTGCCTTCAAACGGAACGGCTTGTTGGCGCCGTCGGAAATCAGGTACACGCCGAACTCGCCTTTCGGCGCTTCCACCGCGGAATACACTTCTCCGGCGGGAACCGAATAACCTTCGGTGAACAATTTGAAATGGTGGATCAAGGCTTCCATGTCCTCTTTCATTTGTTCACGGCTGGGCGGCGCAACTTTGAAATTGCTGACCATTACCGGGCCCGGATTGGCACGTAGCCATTGAATGCACTGCTGGATGATGCGGTTAGATTGACGCATCTCTTCGATGCGCACCAGATAGCGGTCGTAGCAATCGCCCTGCACGCCCACTGGAATGTCGAAATCGACATCGGCATAGGCGGCGTACGGCTGCTTCTTGCGCAGATCCCAGGCAACACCCGAGCCACGCAGCATCGGGCCGGTCATGCCCCAGGCCAGCGCTTTTTCAGGAGAAATGACACCGATGCCGACGGTACGTTGTTTCCAGATGCGGTTGTCGGTCAACAGTGTTTCGTATTCATCCACCTTGCTCGGGAAGTCGTCGGTGAATGCCTGCAGGAAATCAAGCATCGAGCCTTCGCGCCAAGCATTGGATTTTTTCAGGGCATCACCCTTGCGCCAGGGCGATTCGCGGTATTTCGGCATGGTGTCCGGCAGATCGCGGTACACGCCGCCCGGACGGTAATAGCTGGCGTGCAGACGGGCGCCGGAAACGGCTTCATAACAATCCATCAGTTCTTCGCGTTCACGGAAGGCATAAAGGAATACCGCCATGGCGCCCAGATCGAGGCCATTGGAGCCGATCCACATCAAATGGTTCAATATGCGGGTAATTTCATCGAACATGGTTCGGATGTATTGGGCGCGAATGGGTGCTTCAATTCCCAGCAACTGCTCGATGCCGCGCACATAGGCATGTTCGTTGCACATCATCGATACGTAATCGAGGCGATCCATATAGCCGATGGATTGATTGAACGGCTTGGATTCGGCCAGTTTTTCAGTGCCGCGATGCAACAGACCGATATGCGGATCGGCGCGTTGCACCACCTCGCCGTCCATTTCCAGAATCAGACGAAGCACACCGTGTGCCGACGGATGCTGTGGCCCGAAATTCAGGGTGTAATTGCGGATTTCCTGGGCACTCATGACTTCACCTGTGCTTGTTCGCTCTGTGCCTGCTGCCAACGTGAATCCTCACGGATGACCTTCGGCACGCCAACCCGTGGCTCGATGCTTACCGGCTGGTAGATGACACGTTTCTTATCTTCGTCGTAGCGTACTTCCACGTTTCCGATCAACGGAAAATCCTTGCGGAACGGATGGCCGACGAAACCGTAATCGGTGAGGATACGGCGCAGATCCGGATGCCCGGAAAACAGGATGCCGTAAAGATCGAAAGCTTCACGCTCGAACCAATGCACGCCCGGATGCACGGACACCAAAGAATCTATTTGCGGCAGGGCATTGTCGCTGGCGAAGCAACGTACGCGGATGCGGCGGTTGTGTTTCACCGACAGCAAATGCACCACCGCGGCAAACCGGTTATCCGGGCCCAGACCTTGCGGCCGGGAAGCCCAGGTAAAGCGGCCAGGACCCTCGCCTTCCACACCACGGG
>JAHEBG010000118.1 GCA_024642445.1 Gammaproteobacteria bacterium
CGGTCCACCGACCCAGATCCTGCAGGTGATGTATGCCGATGATCCGCAGGGCATTGCCGACTACATCGCCAATCCGGTGAAAAAACGCGAAGATTTCCCGGCCATGCCGCCTCAGGCGCATTTAAGCCCTGAGCACCGTCTTGCCGTTGCCAAATACATGCTGCAAGTAAAAAATTAACCCATTTACCTTTACATACAAAAACAACACAGGGAGATTGCGAGATGAATAACAATAAGAGAATGCCGCTGGGCAGGACACCGCTGTATATGTCATTGCTGATGGCGCTGGTAAGTGGTGCGGTGTCGGCGCAGGATTCAGCTTCAGAAAAATCCGATGATGCCGCACTTCTGGATAAAGTGGTTGTCACCGCACAAGGGCGGGAACAAGAGCTGAAGGATGTGCCCATCGCCGTTACCGTCATCGATGCCTCGGTCATCGACCAGCTTGCAGCCACCAATATCGGCGAACTCGATGGCTTTATTCCCGGCCTTGAAACCAACAGCACCAGCATCACCCAGCCGCGTTATTCCATCCGAGGCATCAGCACCGGCGATTTCGGTGTAGGAACCGATCCGGCCGTCGGCGTTTACATCGATGGCGTTTACGCGGCCCGCTCAGGTGGCGCCATGTTGGCCTTCAACGATATCGAACGCATTGAAGTTCTGAAAGGCCCGCAAGGCACGTTATTCGGGCGCAACACCGCTGCTGGTGCCGTTTCCATCATCACCAACAAGCCGTCACAGAAACAAGAAGGCCAGGCCTCGATTCGCATTGGCAGCGATGGCCTGAGCAGCATGTATGGCCTTTACAACCTGCCGATTACTGCAAGTAGCGCCGTACGCTTCAGCTTCGCAGCCAACGAGAGCGATGGCTGGCTTAAAGATGATGCCACCGGCAAGTACCTGAACCCCACCGACAACTGGGCCAGCAAAATTGCTTGGCGTACGCTTTTCGGCAACGGTACGGTGCTTGACGTCAGCTGGGATCATGAGGAGGTCGACCAGCTGGCACGACCGGTAATCGGCGTGGTGCCATTGAATCCGTACCCGTTTCCGGCAAATTTTCCGGCTAACCCGGCTACCTATCTGGATCCGTTCACCGCACCGGTATACAACGATGTGGTCGGCAACAAGGAGGCCCGGAAATTCGACGGCGTCACCTTGCAGCTATACCATTCATTCGAATGGGCCAGCATGACCTACAGCGCGGCCTATCGCGGATTCGAAACCATCAATCGCGAAGATGAAGACGGCACCAACCGGATAAACCTGTATCTGGATACCGCCAACGTCGAAAACAATACCAGTTATTACCATGAACTGAAATTCAACGGCATGAGCGGGCCGGTTGACTGGGTGGCCGGCGCAAGCTGGTATTCTGAAAAAGCCAAGCAGGAAAGCCGCGTAAACTCCTACACCGATTCGATCGATACGCTCTACTACAACGTCATCGGGTTCCCGCTTTTTTCGGTAATGCAAAGTTACCTCAACAACTTCAATGTACCGGCATCCGTTCTTGGCACAACATGGGCGGAAACCATGTACAACACCGGTGACTTCAGTGCAACGGCAGTGTTCGGCGATGCCATCTGGCATGTCAACGACCGCCTGAACCTGACCTTCGGCCTACGCTATACCCGCGACCAAAAAGACTTCAGCTGGCTTAACGGCCCGCGCGTGGCCTCGGATCTCGACCAGACCCTGGCGTTTCTTGCATCGCCCGCGGCCGGTAACTTCCTGCAGCTGTACTACGCCCAACTCGATATGATCGATCCACAGCTGAAATACCTGTACACCAGCGATGTGATCTTCAACTACGCCGCATTTCCCGGGGTTGAAGGCCAGACAATCCGCAAGAAAAAAACCTGGAGCGATGTCAGTCCACGTCTGGTTGCGGACTACCGCATCAACGACGAGCTGATGCTGTGGGGCTCTTACACCAATGGCTATAAGGCCGGCGGCTTCAACAGCGTCGAAATCAACTCGCAGTTCGAAAACGAAGACGTTGACAATCTTGAAGTGGGTATTAAAGGCAGCTGGCAGGATATTGGATTGAGCGTGAACACCTCGATTTTCCATTATGTCTACAACAACAAGCAGTCGATACGCCTCGACAATACGAGTTCCAGCGGAATTCCCCAGTACTTGGTGGATAGCAGCGATGAGGAAGCCCTGGGCTGGGATTTGCAGGTGATGTGGCGTGCCACGTCCAATCTTGGCTTCATGTTCAGCAGCCAATACATTGATCAAACCTATAAAAACTACGTCACATCGTCCAACGTCGATCTGTCCGGGCAGCCTACCGGCTTGCCGGTATGGTCGTTTGCCACCGGTATGAACTACACATGGACGCTGCCCAATGCCTCGCACATCGAATTCAGCGTCATGCATTCGTATCGTGATGGCAGCCGTTGCAACGCCGACTCGCAGAATCAGGGCTCATGCCAGGTCAGTCCGAACTTCACGGTGGGCGAAGACCAGAATAAAACCGATGCCCGAATCCAGTGGTTGGCTTCCGACAATCAGTGGGCCGTGGGTGCGTATGTTCGCAATGCCTTCGATAACCAATATATCGGCGGCGTTGGCGGTCTTACCCGCGACGTTTTCGGCACCCCGCACACTTCGCTTTCCGAGCCGCGGCAATACGGCATGGAAATCAAGCTGAAATTCTAAAGCGTCATACTAAAAACCCCGCCAAGGCGGGGTTTTTTTTCGCAGCAAGACTTCGCTTAGCGTATCAGGCCACTCTTGCGCAGACCGTCGGCATTGGCCTTGAGAACCTCACGGATGGCGGCGGCGTTGCTCTGCGGGTTGAAGGTCTGGCTCTTCGAGGACCACACCAGCTTGCCGGTGGCGACATCGAACACACGGGTATCGGCCTGGGCGATGACCTTATTGGTCTTGGTGATTGACTCGCCTTCGTAAGCAGCTTTCCAGCCGTTGTCCCAGTATCCATAGAGGCCGGTATCGGATTGCTGGCGATAGACACCGGCAGCTTTGTAATCAAGCTGTGGCGTCAGGCCGTCGAAGTGCAGCACCAACACGTAATCAATGGCATTTCGCTTGATCTGGGAGCGGGTCGCCTCCGAGTTGGTCAGCATTTCGCGCTCGGGCAACACGTCCACGCCCAGCACCGCACCGGGGACCAGCGCGGCCATCTCGGTTTCCACTTCGCGGCGTTTGGCGATGTCTTTGTCGCGGAACACCACCAGCACTTTCTTGCCGGGCGTCAGGGTCACCGAGGAATCCGACCAGCTCGATTGCAACTGGGTGCCTTTGCTCGGGCCGGAAGAAGCGCAAGCGGCCAAAGTCAGTGCCGAAGCCAACAGCAAAATGCCGGAGAGACGCATGGGAAGTTCCTGATTCGTGGGGGATTCGCTCATTATAGCGCCAAAGGTACAAGCCCAGCGGGCCGTCCTGTTATAATTTAGAGTCTTTACTCACCGGCTTTAGCATGTCCTCGATTGCCACGCACACCCCTGAACTCGACCTAGAGTACACCCTTGATCACAAATACAGCCGCGAACAAGGCCGTATTTACCTTTCGGGCGTGCAAGCGCTGGTGCGTCTGCCGCTGATGCAGCAGATGCGTGACCGCGCCGCGCAATTGAACACCGCCGGCTTCATATCGGGCTACCGCGGTTCGCCGCTGGGCGGTTTCGATCTGGAGTTGTGGAAAGCCAAAAAACATCTGGCCGATTCCGGCATTGTATTCACCCCCGGTCTGAACGAAGACCTGGGCGCCACCATGGTCTGGGGTACGCAACAGACCAATCTGTTTGAAGGCGCAAAAGTGGATGGCGTGTTTTCCATGTGGTACGGCAAAGGCCCCGGCGTAGACCGCTGCGGCGACGTATTCAAACACGGCAATGCCGCCGGCACCTCGCCTCTGGGCGGTGTGTTGGCACTGGCTGCCGACGACCATGCCTGCCGCTCTTCAACCCTGCCGCACGGCTCGGAGCTGGAGTTTGTTTCGGCGATGATGCCGGTACTGAACCCGGCCGGTGTGCAAGATATTTTGGATATGGGCCTGCTGGGCTGGGCCATGAGCCGCTACACCGGGCGCTGGGTGGGTTTTAAAACCATTGCCGAAACCGTCGAATCCTCGGCCTCGGTCAATGTCAATCCGCACCAACTCGACATCGTTATTCCACAAGATTTCCAGCTGCCGGCCGGTGGCCTGAACATCCGCTGGCCTGATCCGCCATTGGATCAGGAAATGCGCCTGCACCAATACGCCGTGGCTGCCGCGCAGGCGTTTGCGCGCGCCAACGGCATCGACAAAACCGTGTTCGATTCACCGAAAGCGCGCCTGGGCATAGTCACCACCGGCAAATCCTATCTGGATGTGTTGCAGGCCTTGGAATACCTGGGCATTGGCCAGCAGGAAGCGGCCGATATCGGCATCCGTGTGTACAAAGTGGGCATGACCTGGCCACTGGAACCGATGGGCATCCGCACCTTTGCCGAAGGTCTGGAAGACATCATTGTGGTTGAAGAGAAGCGGAGCTTCATCGAATCACAGATGAAGGAATACATGTTCAACTGGGACGTGCGTCCGCACGTGGTGGGCAAGTACGACGAGGCCGGCGAATGGATTCTGCCGAGCACGCACGAACTGACCCCGGCCCGCATCGCCCGCGTCATTGCCAAGCGCCTCGGCCGCTTCTTCCAATCGGAAACCATCGACAGCCGTCTGGCATTCCTTTCCGCCAAGGAAAAGGAACTGGCCAAGCCGCGCGCCGATTTCCCGCGCGCCGCACATTACTGCTCGGGCTGCCCGCACAACACCTCTACCACCGTGATTGAAGGCTCGCGGGCCTTGGGCGGCATCGGTTGCCATTACATGGTGACCTGGATGGACCGCAACACCGATACCTTTACCCAGATGGGCGGCGAAGGCACCACCTGGTGCGGACAGGCGCCGTTCACCGAAG
>JAHEBG010000119.1 GCA_024642445.1 Gammaproteobacteria bacterium
CGGGACACGAATGGCGTTCTTCAGTTGTTCGATTTCACCAGCGGGTCGGCCACGGTTTCGTCGCGCACAACTTCGCCGTTCTGCTCCAGAACCAAGCGGTACCCGTAGACTTTTACCACGGTGGCCGCTTGCAAGCCAATGATGGAATAACGGCCCCAGCGCGCGCCGCCTTCCACCGACTCGAACAAGTAGGTGCGCGGACCACCGGCCAGCTTCAAATAGGTTGAGAGCGGCGTATCCAGATCGGACAGCACTTCTTCAACCACCGGAATGCGGCCATAGCCCTGCGCAGCCAGGGCCTGGAATGCTTCTTGCGTGATCATGACGCTTTATCGATTTCTGCGCGCATGCGGGCGATGGTATCGGCATAATTGGCAGAACCGAATATGGCAGAACCGGCCACAAAGGTATCGGCACCGGCTTCGGCAACGGCTGCAATGTTATCGATTTTGATGCCGCCATCGACTTCAACGCGGATCAGCTTTCCGGTCTCACGGATTCGCTCACGGACAAGGCGAACCTTATCCAATGCCTGCGGAATGAAACTCTGACCACCGAACCCCGGATTGACCGACATGATCAGCACCAGATCCAGTTTGTCCAACACGTGGTCGAGCACATGCAAGGGTGTGGCCGGATTCAACACCAGGCCAGCCTGGCAACCGCTGTCCCGGATCAAGCCGATGGTTCGGTCGATGTGTTCTGAGGCTTCCGGGTGGAAGCTGATCAAGGTGGCGCCGGCTTTGGCGAAATCGGGAATGATCCGGTCAACCGGCTTTACCATCAGATGCACGTCAATCGGCGCGGTAACGCCATGGGCACGCAAGGCCTCACAGACCAACGGACCGATGGTGAGGTTCGGCACGTAATGGTTGTCCATGACATCGAAGTGTACCCAATCGGCCCCGGCTGCCAGCACGGCATCTACGTCTTCACCGAGCTTGGCGAAGTTGGCGGACAGGATGGACGGGGCAATGACGGGTTTCATACAGGACCTCAACGGTTGGCATGCAATTTGCGCAGGGTTTCATAGGCGGCGTTGATCTCACGCGCACGGGTTTCAGCCAGCGCCTTGATTTCATCGGCGGCATTGGCCACTTTGTCGGGATGGTAGTCGGACATCTTCCGGCGGTAGGCGGTATCGATTTCGGCCATGCTGGCTTGGGCATCAACACCTAGGACCTGATACGCATCCCGCGCATCGGACAGATCTTGCGGGGCGTTGGGTTGCTTGCTGAAAATGCCCATGTCGTAAAAATGCCCGAGCACGATACCCAGCAAAATGAATTGCGGCCGACGGGTAAGCATGCCCAGCAGCGCACCGATGATTTTACCTTTCCATGCTTTCATGGTTTGCATCCTGGTTGATTGGCGTACCAGACCGCCAAAGCCTGTATGTCTTTGGGCTGAAGGCTGTTGGCCATGGCATTCATGATCGGATGCTTCCGGTTGCCGTTGCGGTAGGCATTCAATGCCGACACCAGATAGGCCTGATGCTGACAACGAAGAATGGGGTTCACCGGCGATACGCTTTGACCGTCACGGCCATGGCAGGCCGTGCACTGGCCGGATTTCGGCGGCGCGTTAAGCGCTTTGTTCTGTGCCAGCGCCATGGGCGCGGACAACAACAGGAACAGCAACGGCGGCAGGAGACGGGACATAGCGATATTCTAGCAGTCAGCCCACGCCGATATGGGTACAATAGGCACTGAATATCGATATTCGCATAGGTTTTCCGTGGCTACTACCCTGCATACCGCCAACCTTGACCTGCCCCTGCTGCACCGCGGCAAAGTACGCGATGTGTTTGAGCTGCCCGGCAACCGATTGCTGATGGTGGCTTCCGACCGGCTGTCGGCCTTCGATGTGGTATTGCCGGATCCGATCCCGGGCAAAGGCGAGATGCTGTGCCAGATATCCAATTTCTGGTTCGAGAAAACCGCACACCTGTGCCCTAACCACTTGACCCACGAGACGGTCGCCTCGGTACTTCCGCCGGGAACCGATGCCCCGCTTTACGCCAAGCGTTCGGTAGTGGCCAAGAAACTGAAAGCGCTTCCGGTGGAAGCCATTGCCCGCGGCTACATCATCGGCTCGGGCTGGAAAGACTATCAGGCCAGCGGCGCCATATGCGGTATACGCCTGCCGGCCGGCCTGCGTCAGGCAGAACAGCTGCCGGAACCGATCTTCACCCCCAGCACCAAGGCCGCGGTGGGCGACCACGATGAAAACGTCGGATTCGATGTGGTGGTGGACAAAATCGGTGCCGAGCTGGCCGAGCAAATCCGTGCGATGACCCTGCAAATCTACGGATTTGCAGCACGGCATGCCCGGCAACGCGGCATTCTCATTGCCGATACCAAACTGGAGTTTGGCTTGGACGAAAACGGCGTACTGCACGTCATGGATGAAATGCTGACCCCGGATTCCTCGCGGTTCTGGCCGGCCGATACCTACAGCGTGGGTGTTAGCCCGCCCAGCTACGACAAACAATACGTGCGCGATTATCTGGAAACCCTGGACTGGAATAAAACCGCACCCGGCCCGACGGTACCTGCCGAAATCATTTCCGCCACCCGCGCCAAATATGCCGAAGCCCTGCTTCGCCTTGCCGACATTACCGTGGAGTAAGCCATGCGCCGTATCGAAGACCTTCTAAGCAATTACTCGAACGATCACCAGAACCCTGCCAATCAACGTATGCATCTGATTTGCGTGCCTCTGATTGTCTGGAGCGTAACCGCCGCCTTGTGGTGCATACCGGTGCCCAGCGCATTGCTGAAGCCCGGCTTTTGGTTCGCATTCACTTTGTTCTTTACCTGGATGTACTACTGGAAGCTGTCCAAATCACTGGCGCTCGGCGCCCTGCTTGGCTTTGTGCTGTTCGGTTTCATCAATTACTTCATTTCCCAGCGTTTTGGCCTGAACACGCTATTGATCAGTGCCGGCGCCGTATTTGCGCTAGCCTGGGTTGGACAATTCATCGGGCACATGTGGGAAGGCAAGCGGCCGAGCTTCTTCACCGACTTGGTATACCTGATGATCGGTCCACTCTGGACCTTGAACAAACTGTATAAGCGGGCCGGAATTGCGGTCTGAGGCACGAGGCCTAAATGCCCGTGAGTACGGACAGATCTCGCTGATCTGTCTGGCCTGGGCCGGGAATTTCATTTTTTCGAAAATGTCTCTGGCGGAATTCCCGCCGTTTCTGTTTACGGCACTTCGTTTGTTGTTATTGGCCCTGCTTCTGGGCGCGTTCCTGAAAAAACCGGATCGAGCCATATGGCCCCGGCTTGGGCTTGTCGCATTGTTCAACGGCGCCTTGCATTTCGGACTCAGCTTTTGGTCATTGAAGCTCTCGCATAACATCGCGTCGCCGGCCATTGTGATGCAGAGCTATGTGCCGATGGTGGCCCTGTTGGCCTGGTGGCTTCTGGGCGAAAAATTCCAGTGGCGCACTGGTACCGCCATTGCCGTCAGCTTCATTGGCGTTTTGGTTCTGGGCCTGGATCCTGAAATTCTTTCCGATCCGTTGCCGGTTTTCATTATGCTGGCCTCGGCCTTGTGCATTGCACTGGGCACCATCGCCATGCGCGATCTGAAGATGGGCTTGATTGAATTGCAAGGCTGGACCGCCGTGCTTGGCCTACTGCCAATCAGCCTGATGAGCTTTGTTTTCGAAGGCAACCCGATGCCGATCATTGAAAATGCCAGCCCGCAGGCCTGGTTCGGCGTGATCTATGCCGCGCTGGCCGCCTCGCTGGTCGGGCACGGTTTGTTCTTTCATCTCATCAAACGCCATCCGGTGGCGCAGATTACCCCTTACTTGCTGATCGCACCGTTGCTGGCCTCGTTGCTCGGGGTTTTCTTCCTGAACGACTCGGTGGGCTTCAGGGTCTGGCTGGGCGGCGGGCTGGTACTTTCGGGCGTATTCGCTATTGCACTTCGCAACCTGCAGAAAGCCAAGCCGGTTCCACCGGCCATTGATTCACTCTAAAAAAAAGGGCCCTTGCGGGCCCTTTTCAATTACAGGTGCGCCACCCAATCGTCTTTCTCTTTGGCGCGTAGCAACCAGCGGCACAGCGCCGGTAGGAACACAATGGCGGCAATCATGTTGACCACAAACATGAAGGTCAGCATCACGCCCATATCGGCCTGGAATTTCAAGTCGGAGAAAATCCACATGGCCACGCCCACGGCCAGCGTTAAGGCGGTGTAGAAAATGGCGATGCCGGTGGTTTTCAATGCAATGAAATAACTTTCCGAGAGCGTTTTGCCTTGAATCATGGCTTCGCGCATGCGTGCGAAGATGTAAATACCGTAATCGACACCGATACCCACGCCCAGCGCCACTACGGTCAGCGTATTCACTTTCATGCCAATGCCCAACTGCACCATCAGACTGTGCCCGAGCTCGGTCACCATCATCAAAGGCAGGGCAACACACAATGCGGCGCGCCAGCTCTTGAAGCTGATCCAGCACATTACAAACACCGCGCCATACAGAAGCCAAAGAATCAAATGCTCTTTCTCGCGCACGGTATCGTTGGTGGCGGCCTGAACACCCAGTGGGCCGGTAGCCAGGCGGAAATTGACCTGGTCGGTGGTGTATTCCTCGCCGTTCTCCATTGCTTTTTCCATGGCGGCATTGCGTTTCTGCACAAAGCCTTCCTGGTACGCATTGTTTTCGGTACGGAATTTCTTGGTGGCAGCAACAATGCGGTCGATGGTGTCGGACTTGTGATCTTTGGTGAAGATGGTCACAGGCATGGCCGAACAATCGGCGTTCAACAGACCAGAATCGGTCTCAAAACTTTGTGTGGCCTGACGCAACGTATCCGGATCGCGCGGCAGAATCTTCCAACGCAGGGAACCGTCATTCCAACCGGCATTGACCAGTTTGGCAGCCATTGGCAGGGTAATGACCTG
>JAHEBG010000120.1:0-2226 GCA_024642445.1 Gammaproteobacteria bacterium
CAGGATGCCGGGCGCCAACGTTTCCAGCGCTATCAGCAGCAGTGCCGCGCAGGCCCAGAATACGGAAGCGCTCATCGGGCTTTATCCGCCGGACTGGACTTATCCATGCTGGCTTTGGCCAGTTCGGCTATACCGGCAATGGAACCCATGACCCCGGTGACTTCGGTAGGCAGAATCATCAGTTTCTGGTTTGGCGAATCAGCGAACTTGCCGAGCGCCTCCACATACTTCTGCGCCACAAAATAATTGATGGCCTGTACATCGCCTTGGGCAATTGCCGTAGAAACCAGCTGGGTCGCCTTGGCTTCGGCCTCGGCCAGGCGCTCGCGCGCTTCGGCTTCACGGAAGGCCGCTTCTTTCTTGCCTTCCGCTTCCAGAATGGCGCCTTGCTTCTCACCTTCGGCGCGTAGGATTTCTGCCTGACGGTGGCCTTCGGCTTCAAGAATATTGGCGCGTTTTTCACGCTCGGCCTTCATCTGGCGTGCCATGGAGTCGACCAGATCGCGGGGTGGCTGAATATCTTTCAGCTCAATACGGTTGACCTTGATACCCCACGGGTGGGTGGCTTGATCCACCACATTCAGCAGCTTAGCATTGATCTCATCGCGTTTGGACAGCGACTCGTCCAAATCCATGGAGCCAATGGCGGTACGGATATTGGTCATCACCAGTGCAATGGTGGCCTGCTGCAGGTCGGAAACCTCATAAGCAGCCTTGGCGGCATCCAATACCTGGAAAAACACCACGCCATCCACTTTCACCACGGCATTGTCTTTGGTAATGACATCCTGAGAAGGAATTTCCAGCACCTGCTCCATCATATTTACCTTGCGGCCGATGTCCTGAACGATGGGTATCAAGAAGTGCAGGCCGGGTTGCAGACTACGGGTGAACTTGCCGAAATGCTCTACCGTCCACTGGAAGCCCTGCGGCACCATACGTACCGCCTTATAGAGGAACATCAAGGCGAAGAACAGTAAAGCAAAATAGAGTATGGTCATGGCGCGGCCTTTATGAACGGATATGTTTCATTATAGAACGATTCAACCCGGCTGCGACCTTTTCTGCTCCCCACACATCTAGTAGACAGTGAACCCGAAATCGCCCTTTGCCATCGATGTACCGGACACCTTGATTCAACGCGCAAAGCGTGGTGAATCACAGGCGTTCGAGCAGCTGTACCGCTGGTTTGAACGGCCGATATATACCCTGGGTTTACGTTTGTGCGGACAGCCGTCCGAAGCCCAGGACGTTTTGCAGGACAGCATGATCAAAGTCATCACCAAAATCCATGAGTTTCGCGGCCAAAGCCCTTTCTGGGGCTGGCTTCGGCAAATTGCGGTAAACGAGGCACTGATGCGGCTGCGGCGCTCGACCAAAAGCTATTTTGAAGAAGATGTCTATGAAAGCGATCTTAGCGACAACCACAGCTTGATGCCGCCGCAAGCCGCCGAAGCCGGAAAAATGCTGGAGGCCATGCAGGCCTTGCCCGCCGTTACCCGCACCATTCTCTGGCTGTACCACATGGAAGGCTTCACCCATGAAGAAATCGCCACACAAATGGGTAAAACCGTTTCGTTTTCAAAATCCCAACTTTCACGTGGCACCCGCAAACTGCGCGATTTACTCGCGATTGTTCCCGAATCAGGACTAAGCACATGACCCATACGATTGAACTTGCCGATGCACTGCGACAGATACCGATGGCGGCACCACCGCACAGCGTTTGGCCGCACGTGCAGGCCCACCTGCCAAAACGTCAACGACGGATAATGCCTTGGGCACTTGCCGCCAGCACCGTATTGGCGCTGGCACTCTGGCAGCTGGGCAGTGGCCCCGCATCCGTTCCCGCGCAGAGCCCTGCGCTGGCTACAGTGCCGGCAACACAAGACGTATCACAACTGATGACGCAATCGGCCGCTTTGGAGCCCGTATTTTATAGCGCACAGGACGACGCCATATCCAGTGCCACGGTGATTGCCGCGAACTTGAATCTTGAAGATCAGATAGCGCGCATTGACACGCAGCTGGCAGCGCAGCCAGAACCTGACACTGCCCTCACCCTATGGCAACAACGCGTCAACTTACTTAGCCAAGGCATACAACTAAACCAGTTCAATGCCTACACCAATGCCCATGGCAAGAATTACGATCTTGCCTTGGCCAGCCTCAATTAATTCCATTCCCCAAGGAGCATCCCATGCGTACCCACACCCACTACATGCC
>JAHEBG010000120.1:2326-4917 GCA_024642445.1 Gammaproteobacteria bacterium
CTAAACCAGTTCAATGCCTACACCAATGCCCATGGCAAGAATTACGATCTTGCCTTGGCCAGCCTCAATTAATTCCATTCCCCAAGGAGCATCCCATGCGTACCCACACCCACTACATGCCACTGATATTGGCAGCAGGCTTCATTTCCACCGCAGCGTTCGGCCAGAGCACGCCTCCTACCGAGGCTGAACAAAAAGCCGCACGTGCCGAAATTGAACAACTGACCCAGCGTATTCAGGCCTTATCGAAAAAGCTCGGGCCGGATTCGAATATGAACATTACCGTGATAGAACGCAATGGCGATGCTGGCAAGCTGATTGAACGCCGTGTTTTCGTTACCGATAACGGCGGCAAAGGAATGCGCTGGGTAGAGGATGGCAACACCCCGAAACATAGGGAAATGCGCATGCCAAGCCCTCGCATCGGACTTGGCGTGGTGATGGCACCCAATGACGGCGCCGGTGTAAAAATCGCCGCCGTTTCGCCGAAAAGCCCCGCCCAGACTGCGGGCCTTCAAGCCGGCGATATCATTACCTCGGTGGATGGTAAGCCCGTTCCAGGGAAACAAGCCGACGGCATGGCACAGGCACGCAAAGCCCTGGCTGATTTGAAAGAAGGGCAAACGGTGAAAATCGGTTATACCCGATCCGGTAAAGCCGGAATTGCCACGGTCAAGGCAACAAAAATCGAACCGCAAATTGTCATTAACCGCGGTCAACGCATGGCACCCATGCCGGACCAGGGCTTTGCTTTTGCCACCCGCTGGAACGGTCTAAATATGGCCGACCTTAACCCGCAACTGGGCCGCTATTTCGGCGCCAGTGCCGGTGTTTTGGTGTTAAGCCCGAAAAGCGAATTTCCGCAACTGCAAGCCGGCGATGTCATCGTCAAGGTGGATGGCAAAGCGGTCAGCAAATCCCGTGATGTGATGCAGGCATTGCGTGGCAAAAAAGAAGGCGACAAGGTGGCCGTGAATATTCTGCGCGACCGCAAATCGCAAACCGTCAACGTGACCGCACCGAAAGCACGCGCCTTCAATATGCCGCCAATGCCACCGATGCCTCCAATGCCTCCGGCACCACCGGCTCCACCGAAATCGGCCAGTAATTTGCCTGCGCCACCTGCACCGCCCGCTCCTCCGGCACCGCCACAACTGGCCATGTTTTTCGCTGATGGCAGCGGTGATGGCGAGGAAATAGGCCCGTTTGAGGAAATTGAAATCAGCACCGATGGCAGCATCAGCAGCAATTGGCAATGGAATACCCTCGACATCGAGGGTGATGACATCCAGATTGAGACCAAATAAGTATTCAATAAAATGCCCGGACAAACCGGGCATTTTTATCACTGCCGGGCATGGCCGTTCTATACTGAAGGCAAAATCAAGGAACCGCCATGTCACTGCCTGCCACTGTCCAAGAGTCGCCACTGTTGCTGGGCTGTTGGCGTTTGCATAACTGTTCAACCAGCGAAATTGAACGCTTGATTGCAACGGCGCTTGAGGACGGCATTAGCCAGTTTGACCACGCCGACATCTACGGCAACGGCGAATCCGAACGGCGCTTTGCCAAGGCCGTTGCCGATTTGAACATTCCACGGCAAAGTCTGCAGCTGCAAAGCAAGTGCGGCATCCGCGACGGTTTTTACGACAGCAGTAAAGCGCATCTGCTCACTGCGGTGGACGGAATTCTTAAACGTCTGAACACGGATTACCTTGACACCTTATTAATACACCGCCCCGATGCATTGATGCAGCCGGAAGAAATCGCCGATGCTTTCGATGTCTTGTACAGCGCCGGCAAGGTGCGCCGGTTCGGCGTGAGCAATTTCCGAAGCCTGGCGCTGCAGCGCCTGCAAAAAGCCACGGCTCAGAAGTTGGCCATAAATCAACTGCAATTCGGTCTGGCCCATAGCGCCATGGTAGATTCAGGGCTAAATACCAATACCGGCTTTAACGGCGCCGTAGACCGCGACGGCGAACTGCTGGACTACTGCCAATTGAACAGCGTCCGCATCCAAGCATGGTCACCGTTGCAATTCGGCTTTTTCGAAGGCAATTTCCTGGGGCATGCCAAGTACCCTGAATTGAACCATACCCTAAACAACATGGCGCAGATTTATGGTGTGCAGGCTGGCGCCGTGGCTATCGCCTGGATTCTGCGGCATCCGGCCGGCATGCACGTGGTGTTAGGCACCACCAACGCCCAGCGCCTGCAGGCACTGAGCCAGGCCACGCAGATTACGCTGAGCCGAGAACATTGGTACCAGCTGTATCGTGCCGCGGGCAATCGTCTGCCGTAATGGGCTTGCCCTAAAGCCCTGCGTAGACTACCCTTTGAGCATCCCTTTTGACGGACTTTATCCATGACTCCTGTGCTTTTCGGCCTGTTCGGCCTGTGCTGTCTGCTGGCCCTTGCCTGGTTGTTCTCGGACAATAAGCGCAACGTTGATTGGAAACTGGTCATCACCGGCGTGGTCCTGCAAATCGCTTTTGCCGCCTTCGTATTATTGACCACCTGGGGCAGCGCCCTGTTTGAAGGGCTCGGGCAATTGTTCGTTACCCTGATCAACTTCACCAACGAAGGCTCGA
>JAHEBG010000121.1 GCA_024642445.1 Gammaproteobacteria bacterium
CTACCACCAGTACCCGCGAGGCGGCGATGCCGGCAACATCCTGCAACAGCACCGTGGTTCCGGTCTTGCCGGAAATATCGCCGCGCTCTGCCAGAGCGCTCAGGCGGCCGTTGGCAGCAGCGTCTAAGGCGGTGCCCGCGGGGCTAAAGGTCTTGTTGCTAAACGCGCCGATGACCACGCAGTCGCTGGTATCGGTATGGGCGGGGGATTGGGACGGAATGAATCGCAGAGCCATGGCTTTCCTTTATTGGCGCCGACGGTTGGGCGCATGATGGTAAACTGCCATTGTAAATCATCCTGCCCCGAGTTTCTCCGACAACCCCATGACGCTGATCAACCGCTATCTGTTCAAACAGTTCAGCCAACTGGTTCTGGCGGTTCTGATTGTGCTGTTTATGATCAGTGTGGGTGGTTTTTTGACCGACCTCATCTCGGAAATTTCCCGCGGCAAGATTCCCGCTAGCCTGATGTTGCAGCTATTGGTGCTGCGCATGCCACGATTCCTGAGCTTTGTCATGCCTTTGGCGTTGTTCGTGGGCCTGATGATGGCAATTGCCCGACTGTATGCCGACAGCGAGATGGCTGTACTGGCCTCGGTCGGCATCGGCAGCCAATCGTTGTGGCGGCCGGTCATGTGGATTGCCGGGCCTATTGTTTTTCTCATAGCGTTTTCATCGCTATGGCTGGTGCCGTGGACCGCTGAAAAAGCCAAAACCATGGTAGAAGAGGCCAATCGCAGCTTTCTGGTCTCGGGCCTCGAAGCCGGACGCTTCGTAGAATTACCCGGACAAACCGGTATTCTGTTTGTCACCGAACTCAGTCGCGACGGCCGCCAATTCGAACGGCTTTTCGTGCAAAGGGAAGTGAATGGCCGTTTGGATTTAATCACGGCCAGCCGCGGTGAATTGCGGCTTGAGGGTGGCGCACGCATTCTGCGCCTTGAAAACGGCACGCGCATGGAGGGCGAGCTGGGCCAGCGGGATTTCCGCAAAGTGCATTTCAAAGTGAATGAAATCAAAGTGCCCGAGGCCAGCGATGTCAAGCCCTCCAACAAGTTGGACTCGGTCAGCACTTTGGCCTTATTCAAACGCGGCGGTGCAGCGGCAACAAGTGAACTGCATTGGCGTATAGCTTTGCCGATCTTCGCGACAATTCTCGCATTTTTGGCCATTCCCTTGGCACGCAGTGAGCCACGCCAGCCTCAGTATGGCTTGGTACTGTTCGCTATCATGGCCTATCTGTTGGGCATGCTTACGTTGTTGGCCGGCACCTACTTGCTGGGTAAGGGGCAGATTCCGGCCGTTCTGGGCCTATGGTGGGCCTTGGTACCCATGGCAGCTTTGGCGTACTGGCTTTTCCAACGCGATGGCCAATTGAAACCGGTACCAAGGGCAGGCGCATGATTCGCATTGGCCGCGAAATGAGCGTCTATCTTGCCAAGAGCGTACTTGCCGCTACGTTGGTGGTTTGGCTGGTGCTGTTGGGCTTTGATCTAATTACCGCGTTTTACAACAGTTTTTCCGATATCGGTAAAAACGGCTTCACATTGAATTACGCGCTGCTAAGTACTTTGCTTACCGCACCACGCCGTGCCTACGATTTGTTTCCTATTGTTGCCATCATCGGTCTGCTGATGGGGCTTGGGCAGTTGGCCAGCAAATCCGAGCTGATTGCCATGGCTTCGGTGGGCGTTTCACGCTTACATATTGCATTGGGCGCACTGTTGCCGGCTTTGCTGTTGTCGGGGCTGATGATCATCAGCAATGAAAGTATCGGCATCGCCAGTGAGAAACAGGCGCAGACCATGAATACCTACCGGTCGAACAAATTTACCCTGGCCCGGTTTTCGGGCGTATGGGCGAAAGACGGCGACTGGTATTTCAACGCACGCTCCGGTTCCGCCAAGGGCAGTGGCGATGACACGTGGTTGGAGTTGGTCGATGTCAAGCTGTATCAAATTGCCAAAGACGGCGGCCTGACATCCATCACCCATGCCAAAACCGCCATCAATAAAGGTGAGTCATGGCGCCTGCGGAATGTGCAGCGTACGCTGTTCAAGCCGGAATCGGTACAGATCAAGCAATACGATGAGATGCCTTGGAAAACGCAGATTACCAACGAGTCCCTGGAGGCCACGTTGTCCAATCCGCGCAATCTGAGTCTAGGCGAACTGCGTAGCAACATCGATTACCTTGAACGCAACCAATTGGATGCGCGGGTATTCACCACAGCGTACTGGGGGCGTTGGTTTTATCCGCTGAAGGTGCTGGTGTTGTGTCTGGCCGTGTTGCCGTTTGCGTTCGGCTCGCTACGTTCCGGCGGCTTTGGAAAAAGCCTGTTCATCGGTATCGTGGTCGGCATCAGTGCTGTGCTGCTGGAGCGCTTGTTCGTAAATCTTTCCGAAGTCTATCGCTTCGATGTGCGAATTGCCTACCTGTTGGCGCCAGTGGCGGTGTTCAGCCTTTGTTGGGGCTATCTGGCGAAACGGATATAGGCTGCAAGCGAACCAGAACGGTTCCGCTCACGATGTCATGCAGGCCTCTGCGCTCGGCATCGAACAAGCACCATAACAGCACGCTGCCCAGGCTTACGCTGACCACAACGTAGCGCAGAATCAGTTGTTGCCATGGCACTTGCAGGCCATTTGCGGTGAGTACCTGCAGGCGCCAAGGCTTCATGCCAATGGTTTGTCCGCCTCTGCGCCATGACACCACGGCATAGCTTCCCAGCGTGGCCCACAAAGCCAGAAATTCCAAGGCCGCGGCCACGCTTCCCGGCTCAACCGGGCGGTGGTCCGGTTTCACGGCCAAAGCCAGCGCGCTAATCACCAACACCAACGCCAGCGCAATAACGGCGTCGTATACCAATGCCAACAGCCGCCAACCCAGGCGGGCGGGAACGGCAGCAGTGCGAGCAGGGGCGGTGGAATTCGACATGTGCCATAGGATAGCCTTGAACGCATGAACACGCTAAGCTTTTCGTATGAATCCGCACACCACAGCCAACCGATTGCGTGCCCGCGTTCGAACCGCCATTGCACCGGAAGAACAGGCGAAAATAACCGCGGCATTGGAGCGGCTGTGGGCCGAGCTTGGCCTATCGGCTTCAACATTGTTGGCTTACCGAAGGGATTTGGAGGCGTTGGCGGATTATCTGCGGCGCGTTGGCCGCAACCTGGATACCGCGCTGCAAGCCGATGTTTTTGCGTTTCTTGCCGAGCGGGTGGAAGCGGGCTACGCCGCCAAAAGCAATGCACGCTTGCTTTCCACCTTGCGTGCCTTTTACGCACTGAAAAAACGCAATGGCGAGATCGGCGAAGACCCCACGCGCTTGCTGGAAATGCCACGTTTGCCACGTTCGGTTCCGAAGGCCTTGTCGGAATCGCAGGTGGAAGCCTTTGTGGCCTGTGATGCCGGCGATGCGCCGGAGCAAATCCGTCTGCGGGCCATGGTTGAATTGATGTACGGGTGCGGCCTGCGGGTTAGCGAGTTGGTTGAGCTGCCAACGGCAGCGGTAAATCTTAGGCAGGGCTTGCTGCGGGTTACCGGCAAGGGCTCGAAGGAGCGTTTGGTGCCCATGGGCGAAGAAGCCCAGTTCTGGCTTGAGCGCTACCTGCAACAGGTACGGCCGGTGCTGGCCGGGAAACGCGCACTGCCCGCCCTGTTTCTTGAAGCCAACGGCCAGGCCTACACCCGCCAGAAATACTGGTCAGCACTGAAACGCCGCGCGGCTCTGGCCGGCATTGATGCCGGTAAAGTCAGCCCGCACGTATTACGGCACAGTTTTGCCACGCACTTGCTCAATCACGGTGCCGATCTGCGGGCATTGCAGATGCTGCTTGGGCACAGCTCGCTTTCCACCACGCAGATATACACCTTGATTGCCAAAGAGGGCTTGAAGAAAATGCACAAAGCCCATCATCCTCGCGGTTAGGCCGTCTGTCGGCAGCAATACACCGCTTGTCGCCACGTTCACGGCAGTGTCTGCGTAGTGTGGCAAACTGGTGCCCTTGTTTCGTATGGAATGCTCTAATGAATGCCCGTTTAATTGCCATCGCCCTTTTTGGTTTCAGTCTGCAAGCCTGCGCCCAAAGCAAAGCACCTGCTGCGGCCACAACGCCTGTGCCGGCATCAGCGCCGGTAAAATCCGGAAGCGATGCCGCCATCCGCGCGTCCTTGGGTAAGGCGGCACCGGGTGTGACTATTTCCAGTATCAAGGCCTCGCCACTGCCCGGTATAATGGAAGTCATGGTGGACGGCAAAGTGTTGTATGTCAGCAGCGACGGTAAGCATCTTCTGCAAGGCGCGCTGATTGATCTGGGCAGCCGTACCAACCTTACCGAAGCCAGTGAGGCGGTTGCGCGGCAATCCGTGCTCGCGGCCATTCCGGACACGCAGAAAATCAGCTTTGCCCCGGCCAATCCGAAGTATCGGGTTACGGTGTTCACCGATATCGATTGCAGTTTCTGCCGGAAAATGCATAGCCAGATCAATGAGTACAACCGTCTTGGCATTGCCGTGGATTATCTTTTCTTTCCGCGCGCCGGCATCGGCTCCGAATCGTTTCAGAAAGCGGTCAATGTCTGGTGCGCACCTGATCGCAAAGTTGCCCTGACCATGGCCAAAGCCGGCACCGATTTGCCCAAGAAAAGCTGTAAGAACTTCGTGACTGCGGATTACAATCTTGGCAATAAAATCGGCGTCAACGGTACGCCCGCGCTGTATGCCGCCAATGGCGTAACGGTGGGTGGCTACTTGAGCCCGGCGGACTTGCTCAAAGCCCTGCAAAAACAGGATAAATGACTGAATAGGAACGCGAATGGGCGCGGTCTGCGCCCATTATCCGGTGCGATAAGGTAAAATAGCCACTCAAAAATCCCCCGGTGCGTGTTGCCATGA
>JAHEBG010000122.1 GCA_024642445.1 Gammaproteobacteria bacterium
GACACCGGGTATTTCGAGCAGCACTGATCCTTCGCCGATTTCGGAAGAAGGCGCGCCTATCAATGCGCCGGGACTGCAGGGATTTGTCTTTGCGTTGTTCTTCATTTTTGGCGGCATTACCTCGCTTAACGATGTGATCATCCCCAAGCTGAAAGAGTTGTTCACGCTGAATTACACGCAGGCCATGCTGGTGCAGTTCTGCTTCTTCACTGCATATCTGGTTATCGGCATTCCCGGCGCCAAGCTGGTCAAGAAGATTGGCTACATGCGCGGCGCCGTTGCTGGCCTAGTGATCATGCTGTTCGGCTGCCTGCTGTTCATTCCTGCGTCGCAAACCGCAACCTATGAGCTGTTCCTGTTTGCCCTGTTTGTACTGGCAAGCGGCGTGGTGCTGGTTCAGGTGGTTTCAAACCCACTCATTTCCCTGCTCGGCCCGTCTTCCACGTCCCATAGCAGACTGACTTTTGCACAGGCTTTCAACTCGCTTGGCACCACCATTTTCCCGATCGTCGGTTCCATCCTTATTCTGGGAAGCCTGGCATCTCTCAGTGCAGACCAATTGTCGGGCGCTGAGCTGGATGCTTATCGCGTAGCGGAAAGCCAGGCGATCGTGAATGGCTATGTTGGCATCGCCATTGCGCTGGCGCTGGTGGCCGCCGTGGTGTGGTTGTTCCGTAACAAGCTGCAGGGCGAACGGCATGAGCCCAGCTCCGGGCTTGGCGGCGCCGATCTACTAAAGCGCCCTCGCTTCGGCTACGGCGCATTGTGCATTTTTCTCTATGTTGGTGCAGAAGTATCCATTGGTTCGCTGATCGTGAATTACCTGATGCAGCCCGGTGTCATGGCACTGCAGGAACAGGCTGCGGGCAAACTGATCGGTCTGTATTGGGGCGGCGCGATGGTTGGCCGGTTTATTGGATCGGCGGTGCTGCGTGTAGTAAGCCCGGGCAAAGTGCTGGCATTTGTGGCCGTCGGCGCCATCGCTCTAATCACTATTTCGACCAACACCACTGGCATGCTGTCAGGCTACAGCCTTCTGGCAATCGGCTTGATGAATGCAATCATGTTTCCAACCATTTTCAGCCTCGCTTGCGAAAAGTTGGGTAGCCGGGCTGCGGATGGATCCGGCATCATCAATGTTGCCATTTTCGGCGGCGCGGTGATCCCGCTTCTCACCGGCGTTATTGCCGATGTCAGCGGCAGCCTTTCCATTGCGCTCATACTGCCTGCTGCCTGCTATGCCATCATCGCCGGCTTTGGCATCTATGCGCGCAGGCCAGCGGTCGCCTGATTCCCCTCCAGCCTGTAACCCAGGCAAACACGATATGCGCTTGCCCCTATTGGCCGTCACGCTTGCAGCAAGCTTGGGTCTGGCATCATGCCAGACCTCAGTAAGCTCTGCGCCCCTAATGACGCAGCCGCAAGCGTGGCAGGATGGGGATCTGCTGTTTGCAGATGAGTTCAATTCCGGCCAGCTCGATCGGTCGAAATGGAACGTGGTCGGCCCGGATTTCTGGGTGAATAACGAGCAGCAAGCCTATATCGATGCGCCAGAAACCGTCCGCTTCTTGGGCAATGGCGAATTAGCCGGCGCTGATGGCGGGGTGCTGGCCCTGCAGCCTGTGTTCCGGAAGGATTTCGAAACGCCTGATGGACGCAAGGTCGATTTCGTTTCGGGCCGGATCAATACGCGCGGCAAATTTGAATTCACCTATGGCCGCGCGGCCGCACGCATCAAGATGCCCGACGCAGTGGGCGTCTGGCCTGCCTTCTGGCTGCTGGGCAATGGCAAATGGCCTGAAACCGGTGAAATCGACATTATGGAATATGTGGGCGAGGCCGACTGGACCGGCGTTGCCTTGCACGGCGAGGGCTATTTTGGCGAGACCCCGCTGGTCAACAAGCATTTCTTTCCGCCGGAAACCGATGTCACCCAGTGGCATGAATATGCGGTGGAATGGACGCCTGACCAGATACGCTTTTTGGTGGATGGCAAACTCACTTATCGCGCCACCCGCACTATGGCAGAGCATTATGGAAAATGGAGCTTCGACACGCCTAAGTTCGTAATCCTGAATTTCGCCGTGGGCGGCGCCTATCCCTTCAAGACCAATGGCATCGAAAAACCCTATTCAGGCATCCCTGCCAGCACGGTTGAACGAATCAAGCGGGGCGATATTGCCATGTATGTGGACTGGGTGCGCGTATATGGCCGCAACCAACCCTGAGAGAGCCGCATTGCCTTTAAGCAAGCAGGCGCACGCCGATATTGCGTTTTCTGTATGGCTCTGATTAGGCCTTGGAAAGCAACGCGTAATAAAATCCATCGCCGCCCTCTTCCTCGGGAAAGCGCTGGCGGCCAATACTGCAGGCCATGCCATAGGTGTCAGGCAAGTGCTGTTCACTGGCATCGACATGCTGTTTCACGAAACTCTGCAGCAAGCGTTCGTTTTCCGCTTTCAACACCGAGCACGTACTGTACAGCAACCGGCCGCCGGGCTTGAGGTGGTGCCAGGCATTTTTCAGCAGCTGCCATTGCAAAGTATTCAGCGCATCAATATCTTTTTCCCGGCGGTGCCATTTCACGTCGGGTTGGCGACGAATAATGCCAGTGGCGGAACACGGCGCATCCAGCAGAACGGCATCGAACAAAGGCGGCTCTGGCGCTGTTAAGGCCTGTGTCGCGTCGCAAATGCGGAACTCGATACTATCGGACGCACACTGCAGGCGGTCGAGCGTATGTCGCACACTGTCCAGCCTGTCACTGTCGATGTCGGTCAACAATAAATAGGCCGGCAGGGCTTCTGCCAACTGCGCCGCTTTGCCGCCCGGTGCTGCACACATGTCCCATACCCGTTCACCGGGGCGAACGGCCAAGGCCTCGGCGGCACACTGCGCCGACAGATCTTGAACGGTTACCCGTCCGGCATCCCAGCCCGGCAACTGTGTAGGCGAAAGCGCACGTTGCAGGCGCAGGGCTTGCGGTGGAAATGCCGGCGCAACAACATCGATGCCTTCCAGCTGAAGTTCGGCAACATACCCTGTGCGTACACGGGGCTCGCCGGGCACGCGCAACCACAACGGTGCCTGTTGGTTGTTGGCGGCGACAATGGCGGGCCATTGTCCAGGCCAATCGTTTTGCAGGCGTTTCATCAGCCAGTCCGGATGATTTTCGCGCACGGCCAAATGTTCGCTCTCCGGCAAGCCCTCGCGTAGGCTGCGGCGCAGTACTGCGTTGATCAACCCAGCGCGTGAAGCGCGCGACAGATCTTTTGCTGCCTCTACTGTTGCTGAAACTGCCGCATGTGCCGGCAGCTGCAGAATATGCAATTGCACCAATCCGGCCAACAGCAGGCAATGGCAAATCGGATCTTGTTTTTCCAGGGTCTTTTCAAGAAAACACGCCAATGCGTACTCAAGCTGTCGTCGATGGCGCACCGCACCCAGACAAATCGCTTCGAGCAGTGCACGGTCGCGGCCGTCATCGAACTGTATGCGCTCGTGATGCAGCGCCGCCTTCAGTGAGCGACCCTGCCACACCTGCTGCAGCACTTGGGCGGCAGCCACTCGGCAACGCGATCCGGAATCGGTCATACCTGCAATGGCCGGGCGTTGAGGTACTCCGCTGCGGTCTGTTCGCGTCCGCCGTCACGTTGCACGCGCAGCAAACGCAACACACCGGAACCGCAGGCCACATCGATGCCGGCTTTACCGGCAGCAACAATCTGCCCCGGAACGCCGGAGCCGGTGTCATCGAGAACTTGCGCACGATGAATGCGTAAACGCTCGCCGTTCAATTCGGTTTCCGCCACCGGCCATGGATTGAACGCCCGGATTTTGGCATCTATCGCGCGGACATCGGCCTGCCAATCGATGACGGCCTCAGCTTTTTCTATTTTTCTGGCGTAGGTCACACCCTCTTCCGGCTGTGGCCCGGGCGATAGACGCATACCGGCACGCAGCAATTTCAATCCGTCGGCCAATACTTCCGCACCCAACAATGACAAGCGGTCATGCAGGCTGCCGGCAGTATCACCGGAACGAATGGGCGTGGCCAACTGCAACAACACCGGGCCGGTATCCAGGCCTTTTTCCATTTGCATCAGACAAACGCCGGTTCGGGTATCGCCGGATTCTATAGCGCGTTGGATGGGCGCCGCGCCGCGCCAACGCGGCAACAAGGACGCATGCACATTCCAGCAACCGTACACTGGCATTTCCAAAACTGGCACCGGAAGAATCAACCCATACGCTACCACCACCATCAGATCGGCGGCGTGGCTTTGCAGCAGCTCGCGGTCGGCATCGGCTTTGAAGTTTTCCGGCTGGAATACCGGCAAGCCCAATTCCAGTGCGGCCGTTTTAACCGGGGATGCCTGCGCTTGGCGTCCTCGCCCTGCGGGCCGATCAGGCTGTGTGTATACGGCGCAGACTTCGCCACGCTCGGCGCAGGCACGCAGGGCAGGCACGGCAAACTGCGGCGTGCCGGCAAATACAATACGAAGCGGCATCAGCCGGCCTCGTACAGTTTGCGTTGTTTAGCCAGTTTTTTCTCGGCCAAGGCCCGTTTCAACGGCGAAAGGTGGTCAACGAATACCTTGCCGATCAGATGATCCATTTCGTGCTGTATGCACACCGCCAACAGGCCATCGGCCTCCAAACGAAACGGCTCGCCGTTGCGATCCAGAGCCTCTACCGTAATCTTATTCCACCGCTTAACGTCGGCAAAGACGTTGGGCAAAGACAAACAACCTTCCTGATAGACCTGGCTGCCGTCGTGCGCCACCACTTTGGGGTTGATAAAAACCAAGGGTTGGCTTTTGTCCTCGGATATATCAAGTACCAGTAGCTGTTTGTGGACATTAACTTGGGTTGCAGCCAGACCGATACCCGGCG
>JAHEBG010000123.1 GCA_024642445.1 Gammaproteobacteria bacterium
GAAACCCGCGGCGTGGGCGGTCTGTTCTTCGATGACTTCAGCGCCGACGGATTCGAGAAGAGTTTCGAGTATCTGCGTGCGGTGGGTGATGGCTATCTGGACGCGTATATTCCGCTGGTACAGCACCGGAAAAACACCCCATACGGCGAACGCGAGCGCGAGTTTCAACTGTATCGCCGTGGCCGTTATGTGGAATTCAATCTGGTCTGGGACCGCGGCACCTTATTCGGCCTGCAAAGCGGTGGCCGCACCGAAAGCATTTTAATGAGTCTGCCACCGCGCGTGCGCTTCGAATACCAATACAGCCCGGAGCCCGGCAGCGCCGAGGCCAAGCTTAATGAGTATTTGGTGCCGAGGGAGTGGTTGAGCTAAAGCCGGCTTCGACAAGCTCAGCCAGCATAAGTGTAGACTCTCGCTCCCTGAGCTCGTCGAAGGGAGCCCAACATACTACTTACTAATACGCGTTAATTCCTGGCCTGACTTCCACGCCGAAGAGATTTTCTGGGCCTCAGCGATCTGAGCGGGTGTCAATTTTTCTTCAACAAGATCAAGAAACTCTTTCGCGTTTTCGAGTCCTGCAGCCGCGGAAATATTTATCCATGCATAGGCCAGCACCAAATCTTGTGACACGCCTATGCCGTCTGCATACATTGCACCCACCATGCCCTGCCCTTGAAAATCACCTTGCTGGGCGGCCTTATTGGCCCAGTAAAAAGCCTTAGCATCATCTTTCGCCACGCTCTTCCCATCGTAGTAAATCTCGGCCAAATTTAACTGCGCCTGCACCAGCCCTTGCTCGGCCGCTTTCGTGAACAAATCGACGGCCTTGACCTGATTTTTTGGCACGCCATTGCCAATTTTATAACTCACTGCCAGTTCGCGTAGCGCTTGGGCATTGCCCTGCGCGGCGGCCTTATTCCACCAATAGATGGCCTTGGCAACATCCTTTGGTACACCCATGCCGTTTATATACATCACACCCAGATTGGCTTGCGCTTCGGCATTACCTTGCTCGGCCGCTTTTGTGTACCAAAAGATGGCTCCGGCAAAATCTTTCGACACAATCTTACCTTCAAAATAGTAATTTCCTAATCTTAATTGCGCGTATTCTTCACCTTGTTCGGCCTTTTTACGAGTGGCCGAAATGAGCGCGACATTATAGCCCCAGGAATTATTTTTTGTCTGCCCAAATGACGGCATGCACAATGCCAGCAAAGCAACCAAAACAGTCGTTCGACACATTGTTAATGATTTCATTGTTTGCTTCTCTGTTTGTTATGCAGTTAACACTTTAATAGCACGCATTTTTATAACGGCGCGTCCATACTGAACAGCTACAACGCATCCCCATCCAGCTCACCGGTACGAATGCGCACCACGCGTTCCAGTTCATACACGAAGATTTTGCCGTCGCCGATTTTTCCGCTGTTGGCGGCGCTTTGGATGACTTCAACCACGCGCTCAAGTTGGTCGTCGGCTACGGCCACTTCCAGTTTTATTTTCGGCAGGAAATCCACCACGTATTCGGCGCCCCGGTACAGTTCGGTATGGCCTTTCTGGCGGCCGAAGCCTTTCACTTCGGTAACCGTAACGCCGGTAACCCCCACATCGCTCAAGGCTTCACGTACGTCATCGAGCTTGAACGGCTTGATGATAGCCATCACCATTTTCATGTTGTGCTCCTGTTTGCATCAGCATAGCGAAAATTTCGAAAACAGTGGGCTTTCCGACCTATTTATAGGAAAATACACCTTGCCGGCTGCGTCATTGGACGACAGTTTTGCGAAACCCGCGCCGGCATACTGGGCAAAACCCAAGGAGCAACGCCATGATTGATCTTGCCGCCATTGACGATTTAGCCCGCCGCCTCAGCAACCTGGTTCCCCCCGGCATGGCGCAAGCCCGCGCCGATCTGGAACAGAACATCAAAGCCACGTTGCAGATGAGTTTGTCCAAGCTCGATCTGGTGACCCGCGAAGAGTTCGACGTGCAGCGCGCGGTGCTGTTGCGCACACGCGAAAAAATGGAAGCGCTTGAGCGCAGCGTGGAACAACTGGAAGCACGCCTGCGTTCGCAAGACGCCGCCGAATAATCCCAAATCCCCGAGGTCTTTATGTCTCTCGCACTGGTTCACAGCCGGGCTAAGTCCGGCGTGCAGGCGCCGGCTGTGCGCGTGGAAGTGTATTTGGCTGCCGGCTTGCCGGTGTTGAATATGGTTGGCCTACCGGAAGCGGCGGTGCGTGAAAGCCGCGACCGCGTACGGGCCGCCATTTCCTGCGCACAATTGGAATTTCCCAACCGGCGTATCACGGTGAATCTGGCCCCGGCCGATCTGCCGAAAGACGGTGGCCGATTCGATCTGCCTTTAGCACTAGGCATTTTGGCCGCCAACGGCGCCATCGAGCCGCAGTCTTTGAACGATTATGAGTTCATCGGCGAACTGGCATTGACCGGTGAGTTACGCGCCGTAGACGGTGTGTTGCCGGCGGTGCTGGCCGCCAAACAGGCCGGGCGCCGCATGATTGTGCCGTTGGGTAATGCCGCCGAAGCCGGCTTGGCACAGGCCGAGCATATTTATACGGCGCGCACCTTAATGGAAGTGGTATTGCATCTGCGCGGCGAGCGTAGCTTGCCCAAGGCCAGCGCTGCCTTTGCGTTTGTGTCGGCGCCCATGCTGGACATGCGCGATGTGCGTGGCCAACACAGTGCCCGCAGAGCACTGGAAATTGCGGCGGCCGGCGGCCACCATATTCTGCTAATCGGTTCGCCCGGCTGTGGCAAAACCCTGTTGGCCTCGCGCTTGCCAGGCATATTGCCTTTGGCTTCCGATGCCGAAGCGATTGAAGCGGCAGCCATTGCTTCGGTTTCCGGCAAAGGCCTTGACCTAACCCGGTTTCGGCAACGGCCATTCCGCAGCCCGCACCACACCTCAAGCGCGGTGGCCTTGGCCGGTGGCGGCGCACAGCCCAAGCCCGGTGAAATATCGTTGGCGCATCAAGGCGTATTGTTTCTGGACGAGTTGGCCGAATGGGACCGCAAAAGCCTGGAAGTATTGCGGCAACCGCTGGAGTCCGGCACCGTCAGTATTTCGCGCGCCTCCAACAGCGCCGAATTTCCGGCACGCTTTCAGTTAGTGGCGGCCATGAACCCCTGCCCTTGCGGCTGGTTCGGCGATACCTCGGGGCGTTGCCGATGCACGCCTGAAGCGATTGAACGCTACCGTGCGAAACTGTCGGGGCCGCTGCTCGACCGCATCGATTTGCATCTGGCCATGACGCGTTTAAGCCATGAAGAATTGCACCTGAATGCGCCGCTTGGCGAATCCAGCGATGCCATCCGTGCCCGGGTAATTCGGGCCCGTGAAATCCAAAACGCTCGTAGCGGCGGTTGCAATGCACATTTGTCGCAAGCAGACTTGAAGGCCCACTGCCAACTCAGCGATGCCAACCAGGGCTTGTTGGACAAAGCCATGAATGCCTTGCAGCTCTCGGCACGCGCCACCTACCGGATTCTACGGGTGGCCCGCACCATTGCCGATCTGGCCGAGAGCAGCGCCATTGAAACGCCGCACTTGGCCGAAGCCATTCAGTACCGGCAGCTTGATCGTGCTTTGGCGGTACCGAAACGGCGAGCATAAGACGGGCTTCGACAAGCTCAGCCAGCAAAAGCTATTTCTATCCGCTCCCTGAGCTTGTCGAAGGGAGCACAAAGCACCGATTTGATAGGAAAAATGCGATGAAATCCGGCTACATGTACATCCTAGAGTGCGCAGATAGCAGCTACTACACCGGGAGCACTATAAATCTCAAACGCAGGATCCGGCAACACCAGAGATTTGAGGGTAGTAATTTTACCGCGAAGTAATGGCCTGTTAAATTGGTTTATTTCGAATACTACGATTCAATTGCATTGGCATTTAATCGTGAAAAACAGGTGCAAGGATGGCGACGAGCCAAAAAACTCGCTCTAATTGAGGGGCGATTCAAAGACCTACCCTTTTTGTCGAAGGGAGTGTGCGTTGCAGATACACAAAATACAGCAACGGAATCACCACCAAGGTCAGTACCGTGCTGACCAGAATGCCGAAGATCAATGCAATGGCCAGGCCGTTGAAAATCGGATCATCCAGAATGAAAAACGCGCCCAGCATCGCGGCCATACCGGTCAAAGCAATCGGTTTGGCACGTACCGCCACCGATTCAATGACGGCGGTAGCCAGGGCCTTGCCTTCAGCCATTGACTGATTGATGAAGTCGACCAGAAGAATGGAATTGCGCACAATGATGCCAGCCAAGGCAATCATGCCGATCATCGAAGTTGCGGTGAACTGCGCGCCAAGCAATGCATGGCCCGGCATCACACCGATGACGGTCAGCGGAATCGGCGCCATGATGATCAAAGGCACAAGATAATTCTTGAATTGCGCCACTATCAACAGATAGATCAATAACAGGCCGGCGGCATAGGCCAAGCCCATATCGCGAAAGGTTTCATAGGTGATCTGCCATTCGCCGTCCCATTTCAGGGCATACGCGGCGTCGGTTTCGGGCGGCTGCAGATAGGTCTGCAGAACACGGTCGGCACGCTCGGGTTGCGAAGACAGCTGGCCGGCAACATTGAACATGCCATACAACGGGCTGTCATAGCGTCCGGCCTCGTCGGCGGTAACGTACACCACCGGCAGCAGATCTTTGTGGAATATCGCGCCGTCCCAAGGCAGCGTCTGCCGCTGCACCAGCTCGCTTAGCGCAATCAGACGGCCATTATTCGCCCTCACCTGCAATTGCAACAATGCGCTGGCCTCGGCTTGGCTGGCCGCAGGCATGCGCAGACGCACCGCTTTTGCCTGGCGCGAATG
>JAHEBG010000124.1 GCA_024642445.1 Gammaproteobacteria bacterium
CGCAGACGCGTGCCGATTGGAACACGTTCGGGTTCTCTATTCGCGACAGCGACGGCACACAAGGTGTGCGATTAAATCTGCCCGAGGCATCGGAAACATGGCCGGAGTTCACTCGGAGAGCACTGCGTATTGGTGCGGCCGATGCCAAGCCGCTTGCAGAAAGTAACCAAGGCGATGCCTTGGGATTGTGGCGGCCAGTGGGCGAAGGCCGTGTGGGCGTGTTGTGGCTGACCGACAGTTATCGTTTGGTGTTGGCCGGGTTCCCTGTGGCGTACAGTCAATTCTGGAGTCGTACCGCATCGGTATTGGCCCGTCCGCAGCAAACGAATGAACCGGAATGGCGTGATGGCATGGCTTGGGTGGGCGAGCGCACGGTGTTCTGCCATCTGGCGGATGCGCCACGTATTGTTACAGACAACAACGCTGTTGCGTTGACGCTTGAGACTACTGGCCTGAACCGTGGCTGTGCGGCATTCTGGCCGAAAACGGCTGGGGTGCATACCCTTGAGACCGCAGAGCAGCGTTACCGTTTCCTGGTCCGCAATCCGCAGCAGGCGCGCGCGATGTACCGTTATCAGGTTCAGCAAAGCACGCGGCAGTTGGCGGCGCGTCAGGCGGGTATAAACACCAAGGGCGATGAAACCGTTGAGGCGCCGGGCTCGCCTTGGCCAGCATTTATTGCCTGGCTGTGCTTCAGCGCGGCGTTATGGTGGCTGGAGCGCCGCCCGCTCAGCATTGCACGTAATGTAGATTGACGAATTTCTGCGGAAAGCAGGCCAGGCACATTGCTAAACATCGCAGCTTGACCGATTATGGGGTTTCTTGGAGTAAAAATAGCGCCATAAAATGCCGCGGGCATTGTGCAAGCATGATCCTATTCATCCGAAAAATTCGCAGGCAACTCATGACTGAAAATAAATTCAGCAAGTATTTGCTGTATGCGCTGGGCGAAATCGTACTGGTCGTTATCGGTATCCTCGTTGCGTTGTACATCAACAATCAGAGCGATATGCGCAAAGAGCGTATTCGCGAGTTGAGCTACCTCCAGAACATCAAAACCGACCTGCGCCTTAATATCGCCGAAATGGATAAATACCTGGATATCCGATCAAGCAACATTGAGTCCGCCAAACGGATACTCGAACATTTCGACGGAAAACCGGTTGACGATTACTCGGCGTTTAATCAGCTTGGGGTCGGAATTTATAATTGGCAGAAGTTCTACATGACCAACAACACCTTCCAGGAGCTGGTTAATTCCGGGAATTTGGCCATTATCTCCAACACCCAGATCAAGAACCGGCTTCTGGATATAGAGTCGTTGTACATCAAAATGAAAAGCGAAGAAGACCATTACCGGTTCGATACCGAAAAGCTTATTTATGAGCCGCTGTATGGAATGATGGATTTGGATCCGATGGTTCAGAACTTTACCTTCCGTGTAAGCAAAGGTCAGGCCGGAAAGAATACGGTATTGGACAAGCAGTATTTCGATGAGTACTTCAAAAGCACCCGTCTGAAGAATGGATTTGTGATGACCATTTTGGAGCTGGACACCATGAACGGCCAAATGCGGGAATTGAAAGCGCAATCGGAACAGCTCATTGCCGATATAGATGCAGAAATGGCTGAAGATGCGCGTTAATAATAGTGCAAGTAAATTCTGCGCTTTCATGCAGTCATTTATCACAACGATTTGCGCATCAATAATTGAGTGACTGTGCCAGGAAATTTTCGATTCGTTAGTGTACGTTTTTTGCAGCACCAATCAGATGTGCAGGTAGAAAAACAATCGCTTTAATAAGGCTAAACGCGCCATTTACGGCAATTCCCAACAGGCGAAATGGCAGTAACAATAGCCAGACGACAGGCCACAAAACCAGTGCCAGCAATGCCAGCGGCCAGCTCAATACCAGCAGCAACAACCAAGCAAGGGTTATCAGGAGCGCGTTCAAGGGGCATCTCTGAGGCTGATAATCATGAGTGATAGAGCGCTCCGGATTCCTGTTCTACAGCTCGACATAAGCATGCCCGAATTTAAGACTGTTAACAGTATTTACCGTTTTGCTCCGCATTGCATGTGGCATTGGTCATGGCTTTAAATGCGCATCCAATGTCAGGAGCTGCTCAGAAATGGCTGCAAATGACGCCTGCGTATTGTTGATGCCGATTTCAAAGCGCACGCGACTATCGCCGTCTATCAACTGCGAGTCGAGCGCGGTCATATCGATTCCGTGTTCAGCCAACACCGTGAGAATGTCGCGCAGCATGCCGATGCGGTTGGGTGCTTCCAGCACTAGGCTACGACCACGCAAATTTCCCAGGCGGTTGAGCGCGGCTTCGGTTTTTTCTGCCATTGCCGCGCGCCATAGACCTTCGGGGTCGAGTGTGCTCACGTCCTGTTCAAATTGCGCTGCTAGTAATATGCGCGAATCGGCATTTCGTTCCAGCTGAAGTACTTGCTGTTTGAGGTGTTTCAGCATTGCCTGGCCTTGTGCGGTTTTCAGCCCGGTTTCCAGTATGCCGGCAGATACCGAGGCTCTTTGCGCGGCAACCCTGCCTATACCTAGCTCGTTCAACAAATAATTGGCGGAAGCCGTCTGGGTAAGTTCGCCAACGTCTAAGCCGATAGGTGCTAATCCTTGGGTCAGCAAGGCAAGGTAAAGGCGCTGCATCAGGTGCGGTAGCATCTGCACCACCACCATCAGCGCGCCATGGTCCCTGAATGCCATGCGATGTAACTGCATTTCTAAACTACGGTATAGGCTGCTGGCATAGGCTTCTGCATCTGCCGCATTCGTGCCCAAAGGCATGATCAAACAGTTCTGGCCACGTAAGGCGCTGTCGGCAGCCGCCATCGGGTGCGTGGAGCAAATGCTGACGCCTTCATTTGCCAAGGTTTCCAAGGCCTCGGTGAACCCGTCTTTGTTGGTGGCGCAATCAATCAGACATTTGCCGTAAAGCCGGGAGGCATGGCATGCCAGCCAACCGGCTATGGCGTCATCGGGAATCGCCAGACAGATCAGATTGCTTGCCGCTAATGCAGCATCCACTTCCGAGGTCGGCGTGTCGATATCCACCCGATAAACAAGGGCTTGAGCATCTTGCAATGTACTGGCTAGCTTTTTCCCCCAGCCGTTGTTGGCGCCGAAAACCACCGCCGTGGTATTTTGCTGAGGCGTCGGGTTCATGCCCTGAGTAACTCGCGTGAACCCATGTCGGCCAATAACTCAACCATCTGACCGGCCTGCGTCGCTTGTGCGCTGGAAGCATTGCCTTGTTGCGCGCGTTTTGCCACGCCTTGGGCAATGGCAGCCAAGCGAAAGAAACTGAACGCCAGTACGAACGGCCAGTCCGCTGGTATGGGCCTGCCGGTAAGGGCGGCATAGCGCGCCAGCATTTCGGGTTCACTGGGAATACCCCGTTCTGCGCGATCTAGGCCTGCCAAGCCGGGCAATGCCGGGTTGCGCGGCAGCCGTAACGCCATGCATAAATAGCCAAGATCCGCCAGCGGGTGTCCAAGTGTGGAGAGTTCCCAGTCAACGACCGCAAGAACTTGTGCGCCGTCATTGTAGAACATCAGATTATCGATGCGAAAATCGCCGTGTACCAAACTGCGCATGCCGTCATCGCCTGGGCATCTGCCGGGAAGCTCACTGATCAACACATCCATGGCGGCGATAGGGTGCGTTTCGGAATCACGGTATTGCTGGCTCCAACGTGCCACTTGCCGCTCGAAGTAATTGCCCGGCTTGCCGTAGTCGGTCAGGCCAAAGGCATCAACATCGATGGCATGAATCGCCGCAAGGTTCTGCAACAAGTTATCGTACAGCGTGCTGCGCTGTGCGTTATCCAGTTCCGGCAAGGAAGGGTCCCAAAATACCCGTCCATCGATATAGGACATCACATAGAACATGGAACCGATTACCGATTCGTCGCGGCACAGATGCAGGGGTTCGGCAACCGGGACGGCGCTGCCGTGCAGCGCTTGCAGTAACCGGAATTCGCGGTCTACCGCATGCGCCGAGCCCAGAAGTTTCCCCGGGGGTTTGCGGCGCAGCACATAATCGCCACTGGCAGCGCGCAGCCGGTAGGTTGGGTTGCTTTGCCCGCCTTTGAATTTTTCAGAGTGCACAGGCCCTTTGAAGCCATCAATCACTAATTCCAGATAGCCGGCCAAGGCATTGTCGTCCAGCTGCAGGCTATTTTCAGAAGCCATGTGTGCGCCTCACTTCAGCAGGCTGCGGGCCAGCGCCGCAAGATGCACTTCATCTGGGCCATCAGCCAGGCGTAAGCAACGTGCACCCACCCAGGCATGCGCCAGAAAGGGGTGTTGCAGGCCTTCGGCACCGTGCATTTGTATGGCCCGATCTATTACCGCCAAAGCCATTCTCGGCGCCACGATCTTTATCATGCCGATGTCGTTTTTGGCCATTTTGTTGCCGCCGGCATCAAGCTTTTCGGCGGCGTTGAGTGTCAGCAGTCGGGCCTGCTCGATGTCGCAGCGTGACAATGCAATCATTTCCTGCGCCATACCTTGCGCCGCCAAGGGCTTGCCGAATGCTATACGTGATTTGGCACGCTCGATCATCAACTCCAGCGACCGTTGTGCAAGGCCAATCAGACGCATGCAATGATGGATGCGACCGGGCCCAAGCCGCGCTTGCGCCATGGCAAACCCGCTGCCTTCAGCGCCGATGCGGTTGCTGACCGGAACCCGTACGTTTTCGAAAGCCAATTCCATATGGCCGCTGGGCGCATCATCGAAACCAAAGGCTTCCAGTGCCCGTACGATCTTTACCCCCGGTGTGGCCATCGGCACCAACACCATGCTGTGCCGGGAATGGC
>JAHEBG010000125.1 GCA_024642445.1 Gammaproteobacteria bacterium
CCGTTTCAGTTCATCCAAGGCACGGTTTGATTTTGCGCCGATGACAATCCGGTCGGGGCGCATGCAGTCTTTAACCGCATCGCCCTCCTTCAAAAACTCGGGGTTGGACACCACATCAAAAGATACTTTGCTGCCACGCTTGGCCAATGCCGCTGCAATGGTTTGCTCAACACGATCGGCAGTACCTACCGGCACTGTGGACTTATTGACCACTACGGCGTATTTCCCGAGATATTGACCGATGGTATCGGCTACTGCCAGAACATATTGCAGATCTGCGCTACCGTCTTCATCCGGGGGCGTACCCACAGCGATGAAGATGATATCGCCGTGTTCAACGGCTTGTTGCGCATCAGTAGTGAACTGTAAACGCCCCTCTTGGTGGTTATTCACCACCATCGGGCTCAGCCCCGGTTCGAAAATGGGAATGCGGCCACTGTTCAGACCTTCGACCTTAGCGCTGTCGATATCCACGCAGACCACATGATTGCCCATTTCGGCCAGACAGGTACCGGTGACCAACCCCACATAACCTGTACCGAAAACCGTGACTTTCATTTACCGTTCCTTGTTACGACTTATTCAGCAGCAGGCGAAGCAGGCTTGGTTTCGAGCAATTCAACTTCGAATACCACAGTGGCATTCGGGCCAATCACGGGCGGACTTCCGGTTTCGCCCCAACCCAATTCACTCGGAATCCAGAGTTTGTATTTGCTGCCGACCGACATCAGCTTGACGCCTTCCGCCCAGCCCGGTACCACTTGCACCAAAGAGAAATCAGCCGGTTCATTGCGGTCGTACGAGCTGTCAAAAGGCGTGCCGTCCAACAATGTGCCTTTGTAGTGGACTTTCACCATGGCGTCGTCCGTGGCAGGCTTGGCACCGGAACCTTGGCGCAGCACTTGGTATTGCAGTCCACTGGCAGTAGTGATCACACCCTCGGCAGTTTTGTTTTTTGCCAAAAAGGCTTCACCGGCGGCTTTGTTTTTCGCAGGCAGTTCCGCCGCGACTTTCTCAGCATGGGCCTGAAGCTTGGCAGTGAAAGCAACCTGAATTTCTTTATGCTGGGCTTCATTGATCAACGACTTCCCGGCCATTTGATCGGCAAGACCTTTGCTGACCATGCTGATATCGATTTCTTTTTCGATTTCCTTCAGGGATTTCGCGATATCCATGCCGATCATGTAGCTGACCTGCTTGCGTTCGTTGTTCATGCCGGCAATGCCTTTCACGGCCTCTGTGCCGACGGCGGTGCTGGTTATTGCATCAGCGGCAGCTTCTGCCGATTTTTCATCTTTACCGTCTTTGCTGCAGGCGGAAAGACTTACGCACATCAATACACCGGCCAGTGCCAGGACAACAGGTTGCTTCAACATCATGGGGAACAGCTCCTCGTTATGAAGCCCCTATTGTCCTAGCAAACGCGGGATACCGCAAACAAAACTTGCAGAGGCTCAGTTGGCCTTAAGTGCCGCTTCGATTTTGGAGACGATTGCGGCATCATCCGGCTTAACCTTGCTCGGGAAACTGCCAATGACCTTGCCATTGCGGTCGATCAGGAACTTATGGAAATTCCAAGCGGGTACATCGCCGGTGCGTGCTTTCAGATCGCGGTAGAAAGGCGTGGTGTCATTGCCTTTGACATGCACTTTTTCAAACATCGGGAATTTAACACCATAAGTTAGTGTGCAGAAGTCCTTGATTTCCTTTTCAGTGCCGGGGTCCTGGCCCATGAAATCATTGGATGGAAAGCCCAAAACGGCAAAGCCTTGGTCTTTATATTTCGCGTGCATAGCTTCCAGTGCTTCAAATTGCGGGGTATAGCCGCATTTGCTGGCGGTATTGACCACTAAAAGCACCTTGCCCCCGTAGGTTTTCTGCAAATTTACCTGCTCTTGGCCGGCCAATGTACGGTATTTATGTGCCAGAACACCGGACTTAGCCGTCGCCGTTCCTGCGACCGCAAAGACCATCATTGATGCATATATCATTGTTTTAATTGACATTATAGAATATTCCTTGCGTTCACTAAGTATGGGTTAAATGACAGTAACAAAAAAAAGATGAAATTTATGTTGACATGCGCAAAATCACTGTTATAGTTACCTACAACACCCAACAAATACACCACCGGAGAATTCCATGGCGCTTTCATTCAAAAATACCTTGATGAGCCTAACACTTTCTGGCGTGCTGCTGCTGACCGGCTACCTGACCTCGGATGCCCCGATTGCCGGAACTACAGCCCCTTTGACTACCGCCAACAAAGAGGGCTCTGAATTGACCGCGGCTTCGAAAGCCGAAACGGTTCAGACCAAAGTCAAAGGCAAACGCACGCTGACCACCCCATACTTCTCATTCGGCAAATCCAATCTGCCGGCAGGAGTGCGCTAATGAGCATTCAATGGAACGATAACAGCCCGATCTACCGTCAGCTGAAAGAACGTTTGGTGGGCATGATGTTGGATGGTGACATTAAACCCGGTGACTCTCTGCCCTCGGTTCGACAGATTGCGGCCGAATACCAGCTGAATCCGATTACGGTTTCGCGCGCTTTCCAGGAACTGGCCGATGAAAACGTGGTTGAAAAACGCCGCGGCCTAGGCATGTTCATGACTGAAAACGCCAAGGAACAGTTGCTGTCAAGCGAAAAGCACCGTTTCCTGCAAGAAGAATGGCCCGTCATTGTAGAGCGCATCCAGCGCCTTGGCCTCAACCCGAATTCGTTGTTGAACACTTTTAATGGAGAACAAGCATGAGCAGCGTCCTGACCGCACGATCGTTAAGCAAGCACTACGGGAAGCAGGCAGCCGTCGATCATATCAACTTGGACATTGCTCCCGGTCGCATCATCGGCTTAATCGGACCGAACGGTTCTGGCAAAACCACTACGCTGAAAGCTGCCCTGGGGCTTATCCCTTTCGAAGGCGAGCTAAAAGTTCTGGGCTTCGATCCGCGTACACAACGCGATGATTTGATGAAAGACGTCTGTTTCATCGCTGACGTTGCCGTACTGCCGCGCTGGATCCGCGTGCGTGAAGCCTTGGACATCGTCGAAGGTACGCATCCGAAATTCAACCGCAGCAAAGCATTGGCTTATCTGGCCAAAACCAAATTGAAACCGGAAATGAAAGTCAAGGAAATGTCGAAAGGCATGATCGTTCAGTTGCATCTGGCCATTGTCATGTCGATTGACGCCAAGATCCTGGTTCTGGATGAACCGACATTAGGCTTGGATATTCTTTACCGCAAGCAGTTCTACCAGAACCTGCTCGAGGAGTATTTCGATGAAAACAAAACCATCATCGTCACCACCCATCAGGTCGAGGAAATCGAGCACATTTTGACCGATCTCATCTTCATCCGTGAAGGCAAAATCACTCTGAATACCACCATGGATGAAATATCCGAACGCTTTACCGAAGTGATGGTGAATTCCGAAAATTACGCCGCTGCCAAAGCTCTCTCACCGATCGATGAGCGTTCGGTATTCGGGAAAACGGTGTTCCTGTTCGACGGCGTAGCACGTTCTACACTCGCCGCTCTGGGCGACACCAAAAACCCGGGTATTGCTGATCTATTTGTTGCCACAATGAAAGGAACCTACGCATGAACACCATGAAATGGCTATTGAAACGTGAATACTGGGAACACAAAGGCGGATTTTTATGGGCGCCTATCGTGGTTGCCGCTTTCATCGGACTGCTGTCCATCGGTTCCATGGTGTTCGGTGCCGTAGCCGGCAACAACAAAGGCGCATTCCATGCCAATGGCAGCGAATTTGTGAGCCTTCAACATGCCTTAAGCTCGGTGAGTGCCGCCGACAAGCAAGAGTTTGCTACTGGACTGGCCAGTGGCTATCCGGCCATTGCAGTGCCGGTGATGATTACCCTGGGCTTCGTGGTGTTTTTCTACTGCCTTGGTAACCTGTTCGATGAACGCAAAGACCGCAGCATCCTGTTTTGGAAATCACTGCCGGTTTCCGACCGCGATACCGTTGCCTCCAAAGCAGTAACAGCGCTGGTTGTGGCTCCAATCATAGCGCTTGCGGTCTCGCTGGCACTGGCCTTATTGGTTGTGCTGACATTGATGGTTCTGGCGGCTTTCAACGGTTTCAATCTGTTCGGCGCGGTATTCGGCCAAAGCGGCTTTTATTTGACCTTTATCCAGACCTTGGCATTCCTCCCTGTTTATGCTTTGTGGGCGCTGCCAACTGTTGGATATTTGATGTTTGTCTCATCCTGGGCTAAATCCAAACCGTTTTTGTGGGCTGTTGGCGTGCCGGTCATTGGTGGCGTCATACTCAGCTGGGTAAATATGTTGGCTGACTCCCCGTTCGATCTGGAAAAATACTGGCTACTGGTTGCCCGCGGCTTAGGCAGTGTGTTTCCCGGCTCTTGGATTTCAGCCTTCACCGACAATTCTGACGTACAGGTAGATGCCGGAAATGCCGTTTACATGCTGCTGTCGGCATCCTATGAGCTGCTGGCCAGCGCAAATCTCTGGCTAGGCGCTGCAATCGGCATCGCATTCCTGTTCGGCGCCATGAAGATGCGTCGCTACCGCGACGAAGGCTGATCTTGGCGGCCGGCACAATATGTCGGCCGCTACTCAATACCAATCCTTTCAAACGTTCGAGGAGTTTCCCATGAAGCCCATCACCACCGCTCCCGCCCTGCTGTTGCTCTCGTTTTTGCTTGCTGGGTGCAACAACTCTTCAACCGATGCTTCCGCAGAGCGCATAAGCAGCAAAATTTCCGACAAAATTGAAAGCAACATTAATACAGCCAAAACCGAGTTTGAAAAAGAACGCAAAGATATCGAAGTTCGACTCATGGATGG
>JAHEBG010000126.1 GCA_024642445.1 Gammaproteobacteria bacterium
GATTATCGCGCCTACAACGAAGCACACCGCTGATCAGTGCGCCAAGGCGCACTCTTTCGCTTTACAATTCGTCGGTAGGTTCAAACGCCGCCGGCCGCTCCGGGCACTGCACGGGCGGGTGTGGCAAGCGCAAATATGCACGCCAATACAGAAAAGCGATGAACACGAACAGCAAGGAGACCGCAGCCATCAACAGCGGCGTTTTGCTGACCAGCGGTACCAGCAGACCAGATATCATGGCGTTGGCCATCAAGCTGATGAACGCCTGCATGGAAGAGGCGGTACCGCGGATATGCGGATACAGATCCAATAGACTGAGGGTAAGAATGGGAAACACCAGCGCTATGCCAAACGCCAGTCCACTCATCGGTATCACTGCCCATGGCAACAGCAACTGCGGGAACACCGCCACATAGCCCAGATTGCACAGCATGGCGAAGGCACAGATGCCGAAGCCCCAACGTACCAGATGGATACCTGCGGTTTTGCCGGCCAATCGGCCACTAAGAAAGGCACCGATGCCCATACCGGCGATGGTCGGCACGAAGAAATAGCCGAATTGGGTTTCGTTCAAGCCCAGATGCAACAGCACGTAATCGGGTGCCGAAGCAATATACAAAAACAACGCACCGAACAAAAAGGTGCCGGCCCCGGCCAGTAGTCGGAAACGTCTATCGGCCAGCATGCCGGCATAGGCCTTTGACAGCGATACCGGATGGATCGCGACCCGCCGGGCCTTGGCATGCGATTCAGGCAAAAACACGGCTACCACTAGCCACATGAATGCGGTCAATCCGGCCAAGAACCAGAAAATGCCCTGCCAGTGCGTCCAGGTCAGGATATAGCCACCGATAATCGGTGCAATGGCCGGTGCAATCGAAAAAATCATCGAAACCAGACTCATCATGCGTTGGGCATCGTCGCCGTCAAACACATCGCGCACGATGGCACGGCCCACAATCAAGCCAACGCCCGCCGACAGCCCCTGTATGAAACGGTATATCAGCAATTGCGGCAGATCGGGCGCCAAGGCGCAGCCAATGGATGCCGCCAGAAACGTAGCCAAGCCGAACAAGATCACCGGTTTACGCCCGAAGGCATCGGACAGTGCACCGTGCAACAATGACATCAGCGCATAGCCCAAGAGGTAAATGCTGATGGTTTGCTGGATGGCGGCATCGGCTACATTGAGCTCGTGCGCCAGCACCCGGAATGCCGGGAAAATGCTGTCGATCGAGAACGGGCCTACCATAGCCAGCAGACCCAGAATCATGGCCAGCCGGCGACGGGAAATCGACAGGCTTTCGGTGCTCATGCCCAGGGCAAAGCCAATGGCGGCATACCCATGGTCGGCGCCAAAAACCAATACACTGCAGCCAACGCCACAGCGATCACTGTCAGTTTCAATAAAAACGACATGATTTTGAAAAACAACAGCAAACAGACCACGGCAAGCACGCCGACGATGATCGCAAAACTCATGCGCATCTCCTTTGCATCAGTTTACATGAATGCCGAAATGACTGCCTATTTAGGGCAATCCCCGCTAGAATAAAACCATCCAAAATATGAGTAACGGCATGTCCGAATTGACCCGTCCCAGCTTCCATGGCTTTGAACAGATTCCCCTGCGCGAATACGCCGAACGCGCCTATCTGGATTATTCGATGTATGTGGTGCTTGACCGCGCCCTGCCGTTTCTGGGCGATGGCCTGAAGCCGGTTCAACGCCGCATCATCTATGCCATGAGCGAGCTGTCGCTGAATGCCGGCGCCAAACCCAAGAAGTCGGCACGTACCGTCGGTGATGTCATCGGTAAATTCCATCCGCATGGCGATTCCGCCTGTTATGAAGCCATGGTGTTGATGGCGCAGCCGTTCTCGTACCGCTACCCACTGATTGAAGGCCAGGGCAACTTCGGTTCCACCGACGACCCGAAATCGTTTGCCGCCATGCGTTACACCGAATCAAAACTGACCCCGATTGCCGAAGTGCTGCTGGGCGAACTTGGCCAAGGCACCGTGGACTGGAATCCCAACTTCGACGGCTCGCTGCAGGAACCCACCTGGTTGCCGGCACGGCTGCCGCATATTCTGTTGAACGGCACCACCGGCATTGCCGTGGGCATGGCCACCGATGTTCCGCCGCACAACCTCAACGAAGTGGTCAGTGCCTGCATCCGATTACTGGATGATCCGGAAGCCAGCATCAAAGACCTGTGCGAACACGTGCTTGGCCCGGATTATCCGAGCCAAGCCGAAATCATCACCCCGCGCCATGAAATCGTGGCCATGTATGAAACCGGCGGCGGATCAATCCGCGCACGTGCCACCTATATCAAGGAAGGCAACGATATTGTACTGACCGCACTGCCCTACCAGGTATCGCCATCCAAGGTGATGGAGCAGATTGCGTTGCAGATGCGTGCCAAGAAATTGCCCTGGCTGGAAGATCTGCGTGACGAATCCGACCACGAAACCCCCACGCGCTTGGTATTGGTTCCGCGTTCCAACCGGGTCGATATTGAATCGCTCATGGGTCACCTGTTCGCCACCACTGATCTGGAAAAAAGCTACCGCGTCAATTTCAACATCATCGGGCTCGACGGTCGTCCGCAGGTAAAGAACCTGAAGAATCTGCTCAAGGAATGGCTGGCGTTCCGCATGGAAACCCTGCGCAAACGTCTTACCTACCGAAAAGAAAAACTCGAGCGTCGCCTGCACCTGTTGGACGGCCTGCTGATAGCTTTCCTCAATCTGGATGAAGTGATCCGCATCATCCGCACCGAAGATGACGCCAAAGCGGCTTTGATAGCACGCTTCGCCCTCAGCGAAGACCAAACCGATTACATCCTGGACACCAAACTGAAACAATTGGCGCGTCTGGAAGAAATGAAAATCCGCGGCGAGCAGGAAGATCTGGCTGCCGAGCTGGCGAAAATCGTCGCCATTCTGGGATCCAATGCCAAGCTGAAAAAATTGATGAAAGACGAACTGCAAGCCGATGCCAAGAAATTCGGCGACGCCCGGTTGTCTCCGCTGGTGGCACGTGAAGCGGCACAGGCCATTGATGAAACGGCACTGGTGGCCAGCGAACCGATGACCGTGGTGCTCTCGCAGAAAGGTTGGATCCGTGCCGGCAAAGGCCATGAGCTTGACCCGGCGGCACTGGGCTACCGCGAAGGCGATGCCTTGCTGGATTTCGTGCGTGGCCGCAGCACATTGAACACCGCCGTGCTCGATTCCAGCGGACGCAGCTACTCCTGCCTGACCCATTCATTGCCCTCGGCGCGTGGCAACGGCGAACCGCTCAGTGGCCGCTTCAGTCCGCCGTCGGGCGCGCAGTTTGTGGGTTTGGCCTCTGCCGAGCCTGGCCAAAAATTCATCATCGCTTCCAGCTTCGGCTACGGCTTCATAACTGCCTTCGAAAATCTGTTAGCCAACAAGAAAGCCGGCAAGCAATTGATCAATGCCGATGCTGCCGCCAATATTCTGCCACCGGCTGCGGTGCACGATGTGGAAACCGATTGGGTAGTGGCCATTTCCAGCAGCGGAAATCTTTTGGCCTTCCCCGCCAAGGAACTGCCAGAGTTGGATAAAGGCAAAGGCAATAAAATTCTGCAGATACCGCCGGCCAAGCTGAAAGCAGGCGAAGAAAACATCGTGGCGGTGACCTGTGTGCGCAACGGCGGCGAACTGGTGCTGCACTGCGGCCAGCGCAAATTGGTATTGTCATGGCGTGATCTGCAAGGCTATCAGGGCGCACGTGCGCAACGCGGCCATGCGCTGCCGCGTGGATTCCAGCGCGTGGACAGCATTGAAAGCCTTTAAGAGGAATTGCACATGAAGCGTTGGTTGAAATGGCTTGCAGTTGCGCTGGTGCCAGTGGTGTTGCTGGCCGGTATTTCTCTGTATCTGTTAATGCGTGGCAGCCTACCGACATTGCAGGGCGAGCAAGCCTTGGCCGGTCTGGGTTCCGATGTGCAGATCAGCCGTGACCGCAATGGCACGGCAACCATAACTGCCAAAAATGCCTTGGATTCGGCACGGGCCTTGGGCTATGTGCATGCCCAGGAACGCTACTTTGAAATGGATCTGTTGCGGCGCTCGGCCGCCGGCGAGCTGTCGGCATTGTTCGGCCCGATTGCCATTGAAAAAGACAAGAGCCTGCGCGTGCATCGCTTACGGGCGCGAATCCGTGAACACTACACCGAAATGAGCGCTGATGATGCGCCAATTATCGAAGCCTATGCCGAGGGCGTGAATGCAGGCTTGCAGGCGCTGTCGGTGCGGCCGTGGCCTTACCTGCTGCTACGCGAAAAACCGCAGCCATGGTTGCCGGAAGATTCCTTCCTGGTGGGCTATGCCATGTTCTTCGATCTGCAAGACGAAGACAATATGCGCGAATACAAACTCTGGCAGTTGCAAAATGTGCTGCCGGCGCCACTGAATCGCCTGCTGATGCAATCGCCTTCGCAGTGGGATGCGCCATTGCTCGGTGGTCCGCAAGCAACCGTGCAATTGCCCGGCCCTGATGAAATCAACTTGAACGAATTCAACGCCCCGCAATTGGCGTTTCAGCCAAACCGTTTGAGCCAAGCCGTAGGCAGCAATAATTTTGCGGTATCGGGCGCACTCACCGCCGATGGCCGCGCGATTGTGGCCGACGACATGCATCTGGGTCTGCGGGCACCGAATATCTGGTTTCGGGCGCGCATGTTAACCGGCGGTAGCGATGATGTCAGTGGCTTTACCTTGCCGGGCATTCCGGCAGTGATTGTGGGCAGCAACAGGCATGTGGCCTGGGG